>JABJQI010000113.1 GCA_018663485.1 Opitutia bacterium | reverse complement strand
TGTCACTGTCGTCAACCGTGCGTGAAGCCTTGGAAGCTGCGGTGTATGCAAACCGTATGGATGCGGAACCGCTCTTGGAGCTTCTAAGACAGGAGGTCGCGCGATGAGCTTTCTTTATCTTTGGGTGCTGCTGTTGATTCCCGTGGTGCTGTTTGCACTGCGTGGGCGTTTGCGTCGCACCTCGTTGCAAGTGTCATCGCTCGGGCTATGGACGGATACGAACGCCGGACGTGCCCGGTATTTGTGGATTCCTGTTTTCTTGCGTCGCTTGGCGTTGGTCTTGTTGTTGGTGACGCTGGCGCGTCCACAAGCGGGCTCGACCTATAGCATGGATGTGTCCGAGGGCATCGCGATCCAGTTGTTGGTGGATGTGTCCAGTAGTATGGATATGAACGTGCGTGATTTGGAGGGGCAGAATCGGAGTCGCATGGAAGTCGCCAAGGAGATGGTCGAGAAATTCATCGCTGGCGATGGCGATACCTTGCAGGGCCGTGGGGAGGATCTGCTGGGGCTGATTACATTTGCGCGCTATGCGGATACACGGAGCCCGTTGACGTTTGGGCACGATGCGCTGCTACAGATCGTGCGCGGCTTGGAGGTGCAGCAGCGACCCAATGAGGATGGAACGGCTTATGGTGATGCGTTGGCGCTGGCCGCCGCGCGTTTGCAAAATATTGAAGAGCTGCAATTCGGGCAGGGCACGGTGCAGGTCGATGCGATCGAGAGCCGTGTCATTATTTTACTGACGGACGGTGAGAATAACTCGGGCGCGCACTTGCCGCTGGAGGCTGCGGGCTTGGCGAAGGAGTGGGGCTGCCGGATTTATTGTATCAGTTTAGGGGATACGGACGGCAACACTGCAGCTGGGGTGCAGGTCGAAAAGCTGACTGCGTCGGAAAAAACTTTGCAGCATATCAGTGACGAGACCGGCGGCATTTTTAGACAGGCGACTAATTATGAATCGTTGCTCTCGGTGTATGAGGAAATTGACCTTCTGGAACGTTCGGAGATTGCAACGCGTAGTTTTGATCGAGTTGCAGAATGGTTCTGGCTGCCGTTGACTTTGGCGGTGTTGAGCTTGCTGCTTGCATTGGTATTGGAGGCGTCTGTGATACGTGTGGTGCCATGAGTGGATTTGTATTTCAATGGACGTGGGTCTTGTCGCTCTTGCTTTTGGCCCTGCCACTATGGTGGTTGCTTGCGTATGCGCGTGGCAAACGTGCCGAACTCATCCAGGCGATGGGCGGGGGCATGAGCACACAACGACAATTGCGTGATACTTTGCGCATTGCAGCGTTTGTATTGTTGATCTTAGCCTTGGCACGGCCCGGCTATGCGCCCGAGAAGCTGTCGATCTCACGCACTGGTCGCGATGTGGTCTTTGCGATCGACGTCTCACAAAGTATGTTGGCTAAAGATGTGGCACCATCGCGTCTGGAAGTTGCGAAGCAGGCGGTGCGCGATGCGTTGGCAACCTTCAGCAATGAGCGCGTGAGTTTGGTCGTGTATGCGGGCAGTGCTACGATCATGTGTCCGTTGACCTATGACTACGATTTCGTGCGCTACATGCTGGAGCAAACGCATACGCGCAGTGCGGATTTTGGTGGCACGACTTTGCAGTCGGCTGTCGAGAAAGTGGTGGATCAAGTCTTTATGGCGGATCGTGCGGGCGTGCAGGATCTGGTGGTGATGACGGATGGCGGCGATCATGGTTCGCAGATGGTAAAGGTCGCTGAGCTGCTCAAGGAGTCTGGGGTGGATTTGTTACTGCTCGGCATTGGCAATCCGAACGAAGGCTCGCCGATCCCGATCAAAGATGCTGAAGGTGTGCGCACCTTGCTGCGCGATCAGGATGCAATTGTTTATACCAAACTGGACGATTCAACACTGCGTGATCTCGCGGCGCAGAGCACGGATGCCGAGTATGTGCCGGTGGGCGATCAGGTCTTTGATCTCGGGCAAATTTATGTCGAGTATTTGACTGGGCGTGATGTGTCAGCCTCGGTGGAGGGCGATGGGATCGTGGTTTATCAGGAAGGGGCATTGTTCTTTGTGATTCCTGCACTGTTGCTGCTGTTGCTCTCGGAATGCTGGGGCGCGAAGGGATTGCAATTGGGACAGGCCTTTGTCGTGGTCGTATGCCTCGGCGGACTGCAAGAGGCCGAAGCTGCGACCAAGCAGTTGACCGCACAGTTCGCAGAAGCGACCAAACTATACGAAGAGGGAGCGTTTACAGAGGCGGAGGCCTTGTTCACGGAGGTCGCTTATTATGGCGACGAGGCCTCGATGACTCCGAGTGATTTGGCTGCAGTGCAGTTGAATCGTGGGCTTTGTTTGTTGGAACTTTCACGAGCAGAGAGTGAGGCGTCGGCTGAACTCGGCTTGAGCTATGCGCAACAGGCGCAGTTAGCCTTTCTTGCGGCGAAGCGTTATACGCCGCAGATGGAGCGCTCCGGGCTTCGTCTGGAATCGACGTCGACCTGGGTAGCCGAGCTGCAGGTGCGAATTGCCGAAGAGGCGGAAGCGCAGGATGAGATGCAAGCGCAGATGGAGCAATTGGTGGAATTGCTGCAGGCATTGCTCGAAGCACAGCAGGGCTTAAGGAAGGAAGTAACCGAGAGTGATGTGGATCGTCGTCACCCAAAGCGTGCAAAACATACGCCGCCACCGCCGCCGATTGTGGCACCTGCTGATGCCGCTGCGAAGGCACCGATCTTTGTGAAGTCAGAAGGCGAGCTGAAGGCCGAGGCTGAGCGCATTCATATCGGTATGCAGAAAATGGATACAGAGATGACGCCGCCCACACCTGAAGGGGTGCCGCCGATGGAGAGTTTATTGGCTGATCCGCTGAAGCTGATGGCAAAGGTGCCAGTCGCGATGGAACGGGCTGCTGGTTTACTGGGGGCTTGGAACTCCTGGCCTGCGGGACGTGCAGAGCAACAGGTCGCAGAGCAATTGATCGAAGAGATTCTTAGCCTCTTGGGGAATAATTCGTCGGATGAATCGGAGGGCGATGAGTGGGACGAGATGGAAGACTACGAGGACTTTGAGTATTCGGACGAGATGGATGAGAGCATGATGAGCTCGATGCCGATGGAGGGCGACTTTGCCGCAGGCGGTGAGATGCAGGCCTTGCCGGTGCCGAATTATTCGGCTGAAGATATTTTAGTGGAAGAGCAAGGGAGCTTGCAATTTCGTCAACAACAACGCGCGAAGGCAAACGCTGGTAAAGTGGAGAAAGATTACTAATGCGCGCACTTTTTTTGATATTCCCGTTGTTGCTGACTGCGTTTTTGAACGCTCAGAAGGTCGAGCCTGACCTGCCTACTGAAGTCGTCGCGGCTGAGATTGTCGAAGCAGCTGAGGCGCCTGAGTTGGAGAGCGTCACGGTGCCAGTAGAAATGGTCAATCAGAGTTGGTTTACTGATCGCACAGGCACGGCGGTGATTCATTTTGATGAGGTGGTCGAGTTGCCTGAAGAGCTACCGTCGAATGTGAAGGGCGTGAGCTTTATCGATGTCGATGTGCGTGAGACGCCGGACTCAGATTCAGGTAAGTCGGCCGCAGTGGTTCGTTTCGTTCTGCGTGATACAGGTGTGGTGACGTTTCCGATGCTCGAATTTGTCAGCGAGTCGAAGCAGTATCGAACGATTCCTCAGCAGCTCGCGGTGGGTGCGGTGGTTCGCTCGGATGCAATGTCGCTGAAGCTCAGTCCCGCGAAGCGCACGATTTATGTCGGAGAGCCGTTGCGTGTGGATCTGACTTGGCAGTGCGATCTGGACGCGAGTCGGTTACAGGCGTTGAATTATTATCCAGCGTTCTTTAATGATCCTGCGGTTGAGATCGTGATTCCTCGCTCGACCGAAGCTGAAAAACAGCAGGTCGGTTTGCCGATTGGTGGACGACGTGTGATTGCGAAGCGCACCATACTTGAGGGCAAAGCGAAGGCGCTTGGTGCAGTGACCTTGCCGTTGTATCTGCGACTCTCCGAGCCAGGTGCCTATACGTTGCCAGCCACGCGTTTGGAATGTGCGTATCTGAAGCAGGGCAGCCGCAACTTTGGCCAGTATGCCGCGCACTTTAATAACAGTCTGTTTGCGCCGGAGGATTCGGACGTGCGCTATGAGCGTTTCTATGTGGAGACTGACGCGATCGAAATCGAGGTGTTGCCGCTGCCAGCCGAGGGACGTTCGTCGAGCTTTAGTGGTTTATTCGCGCCCGTGCGCATGGAGGTGTCGCTTGCTCCTGAAGCACTCAAAGTAGGGGAATTGATGCAAGCCGAGTTGCAGGTCTTTACCGACGCACCGCATGGAATGATCGAGTTGCCGAAGCTGAGCCAACAGCGTGGTTTGCGCGGACGCTTCTTGGTGGATGATGACTTGGGGCGCACTTGGCGCGCGGACGGCACAACGTTTCGTTGTCGTTTACGCGCACTCACGACGGGCGTTGACGCGTTCCCGGCTTTGCAAATCCAAGCCTTTGACGCCGAAGCGGGCGACTATGTGATGGTTGCGACGGAGCCCGTCGCACTCAGTGTCGCGCCGAATGAGGGGCAGGATTATATCGACCTGAAGTCGTATAAAGGCGCGGGAGTCACTTTAAGTAAACAGTCAGTAGGGATCTGGCATAATCGGAAAGCAAATAGGATGAATGATCTAATCAACACTATCGTCGTATGCCTGGCGTCATGGTTCTGGCTTTGGCTGTTTCTTGCAGTCGTCGGCTTTTTACTGATGCTGCCGATCGTGCGTGAACGCCGTCGTCGATCAATCGATGCGAAATATGGTGCACGCGTAGAGGCGTATGCAGCCTTTAGCAAACTAGCGGAAAGTGATCCTGCTAAATGGCCTGCGTTTTTACAATTTTTGGCAGTGAGCTTTGACGCCGAGGGCAAGGCGTGGACGGTGCGAAATTCCGAAGCGGCCCTGCAGGCACTGGGGCTGTCGAGTGAGGATATTGAATCGGTCATCGCACTGCACCGCGCGTCGGATGCCCAGGACTACAGTGTGCAGCACCCGAATGCACAGTTGAGTGCGCTCAATGGAGTGGGGAAGCGTATTCTTGGATTGTTAGGTAAAGCCGCGTTGCTGGCGTTGTTGGGGATAAGCGTCGTTCCACAAACGTCGGAGGCGTCAGATTGGTCAGAGGCAGAGGCATTATTCGAGCAGGCATTGATTGCTCAAGCGGGTAGTAATGAGGCGGCAGCGTTATATGCGGAATCTGCATTGAAATTTCAAGCCGTGGCCGAGGCGGGAGAACGTCCGGGCATGGCATGGTATAATGCGGGTAACGCGTGGTTTCAGACCGGTGCGCTGGGACGTTCGATCGCGGCCTATCGTCAGGCTCGGATCTATCGGCCCTTTGATTCAATGTTAACGGAGAATTTAGACGCGGCACGTGCACTGGCACTCAACGATGTGCCGGAGGATTTTTCATGGTGGCAGCAATGGCCGACGGTTTGGCTGAAGGTAGTATTGCTCCTACTGATTGTAATCTTCGGTGTTTGCGTGCTAGGAACAGTTCGCTATCGGCAACGGATTGGTGGCATCGCCTGTTTGACGATGTTACTGCTTTGCTGTCTAACCGCAGGTCTTTGGATCGTGACCGCGCAACTTTCGGGTCGCCAAGGGGTCGTCATTGTCGATTCGGTATTAGCACGCAAAGGTCCAAGCTATGCTTATACCGCAGCGTTCCACGAACCATTGCATGATGGAGTTGAGTTAACAGTGCATGAAATTCGCAAGGAATGGGGGCTCGTTTCGCTCGTTGATGAGCGAGAGTGCTGGGTACCATTGCGCCAAATTCAGCTAATTTACTAATAGTTATAAAGTGCAAGATTCATCCGCACACTAAATTGGTCATGGCACGTAGGCGCGGCGATTATTTAAATTAATTCGAGGTTATTTTACATGTAATTCGTCAGAGGTGAGTTTCTCTAGTCATGGGAGAGATAATAGTTAATGGATGCTCCGCATATTAAGTTTTATTAATTATAAAGTCGATGTCGGGAAAACGTCATTAGTGATAAACCTTGCTGCGTCGTCGGTTGAAGCTGGTAAGTGAATAGTGCAAGTCGATTTAGATGCTCAATCGTATTCGAGTATCTGGCTATTGCGTTTGGAACGGTAAAATCCGTTGAATACGTCTAATACTGGCCATATTTACTCCATTTTTGAACCTGGCGCGCACTGGCGTGATTGGTGGCGACCTGAAGTCCTTTCTTAATGGGTCTGGCGCACACTGATATGGCGAGTATCATAAAGTACCTGCCGTATCGCCGCAATGAAGGTGGCCTTTACTTGGCTGAGGTAGTCGGGTTGATAGCTCGTGACTTGGAAGAACCCGTTCAGCTTGAATTGTTGTGTCAAGCTGGAGTCGCCCTGACGGATGATGAAGAAGAATTACGCAAACGCGCCAGCCAAGAGACTTTCGATGTGGCACTAAAAACTGCTCTGGGGCGCTTTGATGCGCTGTGCATTTGGTTTACCGAAGAGGCTGCTGACCTTGAGCTAATTTGCGCTACTGGTGGTTCGGTGGAGCGTTACTTTATGCCAATCAATGAACCGGAAATTGAGCGCGTAGCCAGTCATGCTGGCTCGAGCTAAGTTTGGAAACACTGAAACTGAAGGTCGTGGCTTATTTGGTAAAATATCAGGTTTGTTTGGACGTTGAATACGCTTTATCGTAAGTACCTGAGCCTGAGGCGGCTGATTATTTGACCAACAAGCTTGCCTAGCCTCTTAGCTGTTACGCGCTGTGAATGGCGTTGCCATCGACAGCAAGTGCGGCCTCTTTAATCGCTTCGCTTACAGTTGGGTGGGCGTGGACGGTACGGGCCAGGTCTTCAGCACTGCCGCCATATTCCATATGCGCCACTGCCGAAGCGATGAGCTCGGAAGCGCCTTTGCCGATCAGTTGAACGCCGAGGATACGGTCGGTCTTCTTGTCAGCGATGACTTTGGCAAAGCCGTCAGTTGCATCAGTCGCGATGGCGCGACCATTACCTGCAAAGTTGAACTTCCCAACTTTGGTTTCGTAGCCCTGTGCCTTTGCATCGGTATCTCCGAGGCCGACGCTGGCGATTTCGGGGTCAGTGTAGATAACATTGGGGATCACGTCGTAGTTAACGTGGCCCGCTTGCCCTGCGATGCACTCAACGCAGGCGACAGCTTCTTCCTCGGCCTTGTGTGCCAGCATCGGCCCTGGAATCACGTCGCCAATCGCGTAGACGCCAGTTGCAGAGGTTTGGTAATGCGCGTCCACCACGATTCGGCCTTTGTCGTCGGTTGTGATGCCGGCCGCCTCGAGGCCAAGGCCATCAGTGAAGGGCTTGCGACCGACTGCAACGAGTACCTTGTCCACTTCGAACTCGATCACTTTGCCGGCTTTTTCGGCAGTCAAAATTTGCTTACCCTTGGACTTCTTGATACCAGTGACCTTAGTCTTGAGGTGGAAGTTGAGGCCTTGCTTTTTGAATAGACGTTCAGCCATTTTAGAAACGTCTTTATCGAAGGTAGGTGCAATGACTGGGAGAAATTCAATCACGTTGACCTCTGCGCCGAGGCGCGCCCAGACCGAACCGAGTTCTAGGCCGATCGCACCCGCGCCAACCACTGCGAGTTGCTTGGGTACCTTTTCGAAGGCAATGGCTTCTGTGCTGCTAACGACGGTCTCGCCGTCATATTTAAGGAAAGGCAGTTCGATCGAAGCAGAGCCGGTTGCAATGATGATGTGCTTGCCGTTGAGAACCGTGTCTTCGCCAGTGGCACGCACGCGCACTTTGCTGTCGCCTTCCAAAATGCCGAGGCCATTAAAGACTTTGATCTTGTTGGTCTTCATCAAATGCTGAATGCCGCCGCAAAGTTGAGCGACGGTTTTGTCTTTCTTCGCCATCAACTGCTTGATACTGATCGAGAGGTTGGTCAAATCGATGCCGTGTGCCGCTGCGCCATGGCCAACGAAGTGAAACATCTCGGACGAGTGTAGTAGCGCCTTGCTCGGGATACAGCCGACGTTGAGGCAAGTGCCGCCGAGCGTCTTGCTTTTCTCGATGAGTGC
>JABJQI010000185.1 GCA_018663485.1 Opitutia bacterium | reverse complement strand
CTCTAGACAAATAAATACAGATTGCCTAGCTAACAGCGCGAGCCTACGCATCTTTGAAAATCTGTACTACATGACATGCGCTATACCGCGCTGGAAGATCGGCGCTGAATACATAGAATTAAATTGCTTGCGACTTTATTGTTTGGTTCCTAGGAATTCGCGGCGTGTTGTGTATCCTTCTTCGGAAATATTCTCGCGTTTAAAAACGGTAACGATCGTTAATGCGAGTATCTTAAGATCGAGCCAAAAAGTCCGGTTGTTGACATACCAGAGGTCGAGTTCGAATTGACGTTTCCAAGTAAGTCCGTTTCGCCCGTTGATTTGGGCCCAACCAGTGATGCCGGGGCGCACGTCGTGACGCCGCGCTTGTTTTGTTGAGTAACGATCCAAATAAGTGGTTGGTAGAGGGCGGGGGCCGACTAAGCTCATTTCTCCGCGCAAGACATTCCAAAGTTCAGGGAGTTCATCGAGGCTAGTCGAACGCAGGAATTTACCCCAAGGAATCAAGCGCTCAGCATCGATACCCGTGCCGTTGCGCATAGTACGGAACTTGAGGATCGAGAGCGTTTGACCTTTTTTGCCAGCACGCTGCTGTCGAAAAAAAATCGGTCGACCTAAGATCACAAGCTGCATAATGCATACTATTAAGAGCGGCAGGCTGAGGGCACAGGCGAGTATCAATGTCGCGAAAATGTCGAAGAAACGCTTCATGAAAGATATCTGTCAGTAAAAGTTGTAAGTTTGGGAGACTGGCTTCGATTAAAATTTTGTAATTTAGTCAAACCCAGTTTTGACAGGATTAATTGCAGGAAGCAAATTTCTAACCACTGATAACCTAAATAGATTGTTACAATTATGATTTTAGACGCGAACAAACGCACATTTTCTCCATTCAGTTTAACACGTCTGTTGACGACTTGCTTTGGCACAGGAGCAGGAGAGAGGGTTTGCATTCTTATCGATTTGCCAAACCCGGCTGACATTGAGGGCTTTAGTTTTCTTGAAGACGATACACTATCAATTCAAAACTACGGGTATGACACTTTCTATCAGGGCTTCAAGGCTGGTGGCTTGGAGGCGATGAACTGGACCGGTGGTGAGCTATATGCCTATAATGAGACCGGCGGAAGTAATCTCGATATGGCAGATGCTTGTTATGATATCGCGGGGAACTTGCTGAGCTTAGATCGGGATATTTATACCAAGTATGACATCATACTGACAGTTTCGACTTTCTCTGCCACTGCACCGCTGACTGCGAAGTGCAAAGAGTTTGGTTTCCGTGGGGCAACCCTCCACGGGCTGAATCAGATCATTTTAGATACCGGGCTGGCGGTCGATTATGATATCGTGAGTGAAGAGGCGGAGCGTATCCGATGCGGTCTGACGCAAGCCGATCGTTTTGAGATCGACTTTGAGGTGGAAAGCAAAATTTACACATTGGTATTACATACCAATGGGCAGGAGGCGCAGAAGAGTCACGGGTTGTGTCCTGCTGGCAAGCCAGACGTGGCGAATTTACCTGCTGGGGAAGTTTATTTTGTGCCAGAAAGTGCCGATGGCGTGTTTCCATTTAAATACGACGAAAGCACAATTGGCCTGCTGCATGTCAAAGATGGTATGATCTATAAGTCCCAGTTTGTATATGGTGATTATGCGGAGATCGAAGACCACAATCGTCGACTCAAAGAGGATCCGATGATCGGTGCGATTGGTGAGTTGGGCTTTGGTACCCAGGTATTACCCTTCTCGGGGCGTGACATTCAGGACGAAAAGATACTCGGTACGATCCATGTCGCGACTGGTCGAGATGATCATTTAGGTGGCAAAATTACCCCGGATTTATTTAAGGAGCATAAAAACGCATCGCATGATGATGTACTGTACGCGCCGCACAAGACTCCCGAGATCCGCTTGCCTGAAGCTCGGATGGTCAAGGATGGCGAAACGACCGTATTAATTCGTCATTACCAGCCGTCGGAGTACATCGTCGGCTTGATTGATGCGATTGTACAATAGCGCTTCTTGGCGTTTGGGTACTGCGGTTTGTCCAGCTTGATTGTGGTCTCGATGGTGTATTTTGTCATTCAAACGATCTCAGGAAAAATTACGAGCAGTCAGAAAGTGGACGATTCTGTTGAAGATACAGGTCCCGCGGAATAGACTTTAGCACATGTCCAAAAATCCTTACGAATCCGACGAGCTGTTGCAGCAGTATTTAATCTTTCATTATGCCAGGGCAGAGGAGCAGTTTCCTTATGCGTTCGGTGCTGTAGATGCGTTGGACTTTCCACAGCGTTGTGTGAGCGAAGGGGTTGATGCTACAGTGCTAACCGATGCGCCGCGGGCATTAGATCTTGGTTGCTCGGTTGGACGCTCTACCTTTGAACTGGCAAAAACGTGCCGTGAAGTGATTGGTATCGATTATTCGCAGGCATTTATTGATGCGGCCAATCGGATGAAGACGCAAGGTCTACATCCTGCTTGGCGGTTGGATGAAGGCTCAGCTACTACGCTATTAGATCTTAAGGTCGATGCTGCGATCGATCCGAATCGCGTGCATTTTGAGCAAGGTGACGCACAGCAAATCCGCGAGGACATTGGGCAATTCGATGTAGTGATAGCCTGTAACTTGATCTGTCGTTTGCCCGAGCCCATGCGTCTGCTGCAGCGCTTGCCACAGTTACTCAAACCTGGTGGGCAGTTGCTCATTACCACGCCATTCACCTGGCTCGAGGCATACACCCCGTCTGAGAATTGGCTCGGCGTTAGTGCGGAGGATTCGTTTGCAGGCTTACGTTCCGCATTGGAACCGAGCTTTGAGTTACAAAAGCAATGGGATATGCCGTTTCTGATCCGTGAGCACGCTCGCAAGTTTCAATATAGCATCGCGCAAGCGAGTCGTTGGGTGCGCAGCTAATTGGCTGACTGACATCCGACCTTTTTGAGTAACTTGGCATCCGCAATCATCGGGCCAAATGGCAGCATGCTGGCTATCAGTAGCAGCGCAGTCGTTTTTAATGGCCACTTGTAGTCGAGTTGTCCGAGTAGAACCAGTCCGACATACAGGACCCAAAGCACGCCGTGCGCCATGCCAACAATTCGCACCATTTCTGGCTGGCCGAACGCGTACTTCAGCGGCATTGCAACGCCTAGTAGTAATAGGAATGAAATGGCCTCGAAAATGCCAATGCTGCGTAGGCGGTTAAGAGTGGTGTCGAATTTAAACATGAGAACGTCGATTGATTCGCTTAGCTGCCTGGCTTAGTAGCTTCGCTGCCTTGTAATTCGGGTGGGAGATTGTCGGCTGCGTAGGTTGGGAAGCTGAGCTCGGCGAGACTGTGATGTGGCACGTCGAAAGTGGTCTTGCCTGCGCTGCGGTCGACGATCACGCCGACTGCCACTGGCTCTGCGCCGTGCTTGCGGCATTGTTCGAGGGCTTCGAGGACGCGGCCACCGCGGGTGATGACGTCTTCGACGATCAGGACTTTTTCGCCCGGGGCGAATTTGAAGTTGCGGCGCAGTTCGAGCTTATCATCGACTTTTTCGAGAAAAACGAAGCGCAGGCCGAGTTGGCGCGCCACTTCTTGGCCAATGACGAGGCCCCCCATTGCTGGGCCCACGACTGTCGTGGCGCCGTAGCCTTTCAGATCTTCAATCAGAAGTTCAGCCATTCGCGTGACTTTGTCCATGTATTGGCAGACCTGAGCGCATTGAAAGAAGTGAGCACTGTGCAAGCCTGAGCGTAATAGGAAGTGACCACTGAGGAGCGCACCGCCATCGCGGAAAATTTTGAGAACTTCATCTTGTTTGGTATCCATGACGGCAGGTTGAAGCGTGAATCGCGAAGTGTGAAGAGAGAAACGTCGCTGCAGGGAGAATATTATTTCTCTCTGCTTGTGGCTTGTGATTCCTGCGTTCTGACTACTAACTGCTGATTTTAGCAAATGCTTAATTTACTACATCGTCATGTCCTCAAGGAGGTGCTGGTCTCCACCGCTTTAGCGATGGGGCTGTTTGTGTTCGTGTTGCTGCTGGGCAATGCGATGCGTGATATTGCCGAACTGGTGGCTGCTGGGAAGCTGGACTTTATCGTTTTCCTCAAGTTGATGGGGTTATTGATTCCCTATGTGGCGGCGTATGCCTTGCCATTAGGGGTGTTGACTGGCACGTTAATGGCGTTGGGGCGGTTGTCCTCGCAGCAGGAGATTACGGCAATGAAGTCGTCGGGTATTAGCCTTTATCAGATCGCATCGCCGGTATTTGTGATCTCGTTTATTGGTATGATTGCAGGGGTAGTGGTGAACTTGCACTATGCGCCACAGTCGCGCTTAGCATACAAGCAATTGATGGTCAGTGCCATCAGTGAAAATCCGATTGGGTTCATTGAGGAGCGGCGTTTCATTCGTGAATTCCCTGGCTATGTTATTTACATGGGCGATCGCGATGGACCGCTGATGCAAGATTTCTGGATCTGGGAACTGGATGATGAGAAACGTGTGAAATTGTTTTTACGCGCGAAGGAAGGTGAAATTGATTTTGATAAAACTAATAATGCGCTGGTATTGACTTTGAGAGACGGCACTGCAGAGCAACGCGATGGTTCAGGTTCAGAGGAACTGGCGAATGAGCCGATACGTTCGCTCTTTTTTGGCGAGCTGCCGATCGAATTGCCAATGGGCAAGATTTTTGGCGAAAAGAGTCAGCGCCAGGCGCGTATTAAGGAAATGACCTTTGCGCAATTGATGGAACGGCGAGATGAAGCGCTGGCCGCAGAGCCTGAGACAGGAGCGATGGAAGGTATTTCAAAGGGGCGCATGAAGGTGCAGATGCACATGCAGAAGAGCTTCGCCATGGCGTTCTCGGTGTTCTCATTGGCAATTTTCGGAGTGCCGCTTGCGATTCAGGTCGGACGTAAAGAGAGTTACGCCAACCTCGCGATCGCGCTGATCATTGCGATGTCGTATTATTTTCTGATTATCGCAGTGAGTTGGTTAGAGGGTGCCCGTGGCCTACGCCCAGATCTATTGATCTGGCTGCCCAATATCATTTTTCAGGCGGTTGGCTTCTATTTGATCCAACGAGCGAATCGGCACTAAAGCTAGTGAGAGTGAAAGTGAAAGTGATAGTGAGGAGTGTGCTGTTTAGATGAAGGTCGTCGTCTTGCAGAGTTCCCCTTCGGTCGACGAGTTGATTGAGCGTTTTGGTGCCAAGCATTTGCCGTTTGTGCTGGATAGTTCGCTTTCAAACGACGGACTAGGCCAGTGGAGCTTTTTCGGAGCCGATCCGTTTCTGGTCTTCGCGGGGAAGGATGGGGCGTATCTGGAACGTTCAACATTGAACGCAGATGAAGGTCTTCGTTCGACAGGTGATGGGCTAGCGTTAATGCGTGACTTGATGTCGAACTACTCTATCGTGAATACCATCGACATTCCCTTTGTTGGCGGTGCGGTTGGTTTTCTTGGGTATGATTATGGGCGACAAATCGAGATTCTGCCGAATCAGACCATTGATGATCGGGAAATGCCAGACCTTCATTTCGGATTCTATGATGGCATTGCGGCGCTCAACCATCAGACGGGTGAGCTGAGCCTCATCGCTCTGGGGATGCGTGCAGATGAGGATACGGTGCTGGCCGAGCTGCAGGGGATTGTATCTGATCCGTCTGAGCTTAAAATCACCAGCCAGCCGAAACGTGACGAATGGGAGTGGAATATTGAGCGCGCCGATTATTTGCAGGCGGTGGAGCGGGTGCGCAGCTATATTGCTAGCGGCGATGTGTATCAGGTAAATCTTTCGCAACGTGCAAAGTGTCGTTACGAAGGTTGCCCAATTCAGCTTTATCAAGCCCTGCGTACTGGAAATCCAGCGCCGTATAGTGCGTTGATTCACACCGATGATTTTACGGTATTGTCCACTTCACCCGAGCAGTTTTTGCGTAAGCAGGGGCGGCAGATCGAAACGCGGCCGATCAAGGGCACACGGCCACGTGGTGCGACGCCCGAAGAGGATGCGGAGCATGCTGAGGCGCTGCGCATATCAGAGAAGGATCGTGCGGAGCTGCTGATGATTGTAGATTTGGAGCGCAATGATCTCGGCCGTGTCGCCGAGTTTGGCTCTGTGCGTGTGGAGCAATTGTATCATCAAGAGCGCTATGCGCGCGTGATTCACCAGACCGCTCAAGTCAAAGCGGTGTTGGCTGAAGGCAACGATGTCTTTGACTGCATTCATGCCTTTTTCCCTGGTGGTTCCATTACTGGTGCGCCAAAGGTGCGGGCGATGGAGGTGATTGAGGAGCTCGAGCCGACGCGCCGCGGAGTCTATACGGGGTCCGTCGGTTACATCGGCTTTGATGGCAATGCAGAGTTCAATATTGCCATTCGTAGCTTGCATCTAAAAGATGGTCATTTGGATTATCAAGTCGGCGGCGGAATTGTCTGGGATTCAGTTCCTGAATGTGAATATCAAGAAACGCTCGATAAAGGCCGCGCGATTCGTGAAACTGTGGATGCTTTATGTCTGAAATCATAATACTTCAATCGGGAGAAGCCGCTGCGTTGGATGCCACTCAGTCAGGCTTTGCGCATGGCTTTGGCATTTTTGAAACAATTAAGCTGTCGCAGGGCCGACTGTGTTTTTGGGAGGCGCATTGGCAGCGGTTTTACGATTCTGCTGTCGATCTAGGTTTGCCGCTTAATTACACGCGTGAGGAGACGTTGATTGCGATTCGCGAATTGGTACAAGCCGATGGACTTCGCGATGGCACGGTGAAACTCTCACTGCTCAAAGCCGAGGCAGGCGCAGATTGCTACGTCTACACTCGGCCTGTGATGGCTACGATTGCGACTGCGCGACTGCATCTAACAACAACAAACCCGATCAATGAGCATTCGCGCTTGGCCGGGCATAAGACGCACAACTACATGGAAAATATGTTGCTGTTGGAGTCGGCTCGGGCGGAGGGATATTTAGATGTGCTACGAGTGAATTCTGCAGGTGTGTTGGCCGAGGCTACGGTAGCGAATTTGTTTTTTATTAAGCAAGGGCGCTTGTGTACCCCCGCGCTATCGACCGGTATTTTACCTGGTGTGATTCGAGCTGAAGTGCTGCGTCTTGCCGAGTCGCTTGCTATCCCAGTCGAAGAGGGGAGCTACTCTCCTGCAGTGCTGCAGGAGGCGGAGGCGGTGTTCTTGACGAACTCGACAGTTGGTATCCGATCAATGGATACGATTTGTGGTTCAGGGCTTGATTTAATCCTGCAGAGTGAACCGCTGCCTCTGTTGGATGCATTGACCTCGGGATTGTCGGCTGCGGAAATGAAGAATTCGGTGCTATTATTAGATGATTAAGCCGACTTCTTATTTTACCCAACGCCGCAGCTTAGTGCTGGGTCAGCAGACTCACATGGTTGGGATTTTGAATCTGACCCCAGACTCTTTTTCAGATGGTGGGGATTTTGTAGATCTCGCTCAGGCGCTCCAGCACTTTCATCAGATGGTACAGGCGGGCGCTACGATTATTGATATTGGTGGCGAATCCACTCGGCCT
>JABJQI010000076.1 GCA_018663485.1 Opitutia bacterium | reverse complement strand
TTCTCCGCCGCCGTCATCGAATCGAACAACGCGTTATTCTGAAACATATAGCTGAAAGTCACCGCATCGTTAACCTTCGATCCACGACGCCTTTGCTCGATCGGTTGACCATCCAACTCGATCTCACCGCAATCAGGTATTAGCAAATTCGCGATACATTTTAATAACACCGACTTACCAATACCACTCTTACCAATAATCGTCGTTACCGAAGAACGCACAATATCTAGATTCACACCATCGAGCACCTTGGCTGCGCCAAAATGTTTTTTCAGTCCGCGGATTTTGAGGAAAACGTCGTCCATTATAGAAGAAAAGAAGTGATTAAATAATCGGTCGCGAGTACCATGACGCTCGACCAAACGACTGCCCGAGTTGCTGATTCACTCACGCCGCGCACACCTGGAAATGACGCTTTACGATGCGTATTAAAACCGCGGTAGGTGCAAATTGCCATCGTCACTAAACCAAATACCACTGCCTTGATAAAACCGCCGCGCACATCTGCCCAACTCACAGTCTCAAACACACGGTTCCAATAAACACCACTATCCACATGTAACAACAGGCTGCCAGTGACATAGCCACCAAAGATACCGATCAAATCAAATACCGCAGTCAGCATCGGGAAACAGAATAAGGCTGCCAACAGCCTTGGACCGACCAAATACCCGCGAGGATCAATGCTCAACGTCTGTAATGCATCAATTTGCTCATCATTGCGCTGGATACCAAGTTCAGAGGCCATCGCCGAACCCGCCTGTCCGACCACCATCAACGCCGTCAGCACCGGCCCCAGTTCGCGAATCAGCGACAGCGCCACCGCCGTGCCCAATGCCGATTCGCCACCAAATTTCACCAAGGTATAGTAGAGCTGTAGCCCCATCACCAAGCCAGTAAACAAACCTACAATTGCGACAATAGGGAAACAACGCACCCCAATCTCATACATCGCAACAATCAATTTAGCCGCACGGTGCCGTTGACTAAAGAAGCCGCGCACGGCACCGACTCCAAATAAACTAATTTCTCCAAGCTCGTGAACAACGGTCAACGCCGAGCGGCCAAATGTGCGTATCATCAGTAATTAAATTAGAGGGGTGTAAATCGATCAATATAATCTATTTATGACATTCTTATTGCCTAGCAGTTAAGCGAAAACAACGATATTCCAGCAATCGATAAAAAAAGCGCCTTCCGAAAAGGCGCTTTCGTGTATGAAATGAAGCCGAATTACTTCTTATCGAGCCAACGAGTGATCTTAAGAATCGTCCACTCTTCCTGATTACCGCCAATCTTAGTCGCCGCAGTCGCGCCTAGCTCTTTACCCAGTAATTGCTGAGCTAGTGGCGTCTTGTATGAGAGAATATCATTCTTAGGATCACTATCCCAAGCACCAAGAATCGCATACTTAAGCTTCTTACCAGTAGAGCCTTGCTTCAACTCAACGATACTGCCGATCCCGACATTATCCGTTGTAGCTTCAGAAAAGTCCGTGACACGAGCACGTGAGAGATCGACTTCGAGCTCATTCTTCCGCGAGAGGAGCATGTCCTGATCCTGACGAGCCATCTTGTATTCCGAATTTTCTTTTAAATCGCCATGCTCACGAGCAGTGACAATCGCTTGCTTATTTTCAGGAATCTTAGTGGCAATCAAGTCTTCGTATTCCGCCTTTGCAGTATTGAAGCTCTCTTGCGAGACGATCAATGCATTGTCCTCGGAGGAATCGGCAGACTCACCTGCAAGCAGGCTCTGCACGGTTGGGAACTTTTTAATGAAACGAGCAAGCAATGACTTCTTCGTCAGTTCCTCGAAGCCCTGATTGAGTAGCAGTGTTTGCGCAAGATCACTAGCCGTCTCGACATTTGCATCTGCTAGCAAATCAGGAATCAAATCAGTATCATCACTGAGTAAATCACCCAACGGGATACGACGTGTGCTTGCATTCTGCAGCGACTCATAGTCAATCGCATAGAACATCGCAGCAAGAAGACGTGGCGTAACTAACGGATGGATAATCGGGTAATACTTCTTTGAATTACGGTTTTTAACAACCCACAACAGCAGTGGCCCTTTGATCGTTTGTTCACTGAGCCAACGATCTAGGCAATAACTAATACGCTCTTGTTGCTCTTGCTCCATCAAAAAGTTAATACACTCACTGGTGAATTTACCACTTGAACTGCGCAGCAAGTCTTCGACCATTTGTTGCCACTTATCTGGGTAAGTACGGCGAATCAGGTCGAGATAGCGCTTAAAGTAAAGTGCCGGCAACTCAGCAGCCAGTTCAGAGTAATCACTGGTTGCATCAAGGATCGAGGCGGAAGATGGATCTAAGCCTTCAACATCCTCGTGAAGATCGCGGGCCAAATTGTTACGCACCCACACACCATGCAGGCGGTTGGCTTGGCTGAGACTCTTCGCATTTTTGATCGCGTCCGTCAACTCCTCGAGGATCTTCGGCATTTCCTCGCGAACAACCGATATATTTTCAGACAATGCATACAGCTTCTCACCGAGGAGAATCTTCTGCTTGGAATTTTTGGTGGCATGAAACTGCTCGAGTATCTCTTGCTCTGGCTTCACCGGCTCGTCACGAAAAATGTAAGGATCAGACTTTTTGATCGGCACACCGATGCGAGGATCCTTGACCAATACCTTCTTAGTCGCAGTCCACCACTTCTTATATTTGATCGGCCCTATCACCCGAGACAAAACACGCTCAATCTCTGCAGTGGTCATCGCTTGGCCGTCTGCTGCGGCGATAATTTCGCACATAAGATCGCCTGGCTGTTTCTTGATCATTTCATCAATCACATCTGCTTCGATGCGAGAACGAACCAAGATATTGTTTGGCTTGAGCACGTCCAACTTGTCCACACAAAATGCGGGCGCCATGGCGTGGCCTTGCTTACCTTCTTCAAAATCGATAATGATCTTCGCCTCGACGGCGTCGTAATCAACGATTTTGCCGAAACCCCAGCTGCGATGCAGGCAATAATTACCTGAAGCCATGGCTTCGAGTTTCGCGCGAGCAGAAACAAGTTTTGGATTTTTTTCAATGAGAGCGTCTATGGCCTCTTTGTTCATAATATATTGCGAATGCTGTTCTTTTAAGTCGTAAACATTGAAATATGCACAGTTTATTTACCAATGAGAAGTATTAAGTTCAACTTATCTACAGCCAACGCCAGCGCCTGGGACGGAGCCGTCACACTCACCGAAGCCTACCTCACTGAAAACATTAAGGCGAATCAACTCCTAGAGCGCTTACCGGAGGGCTTTTCAGGCGAACGCAGAGCGACTTGCCAGTCCTTATTTTTGGGTGCACTGCGGCATGGCCACCGCGTTCAACATGCGCTTCAACCGTTTATTCGACAGAAACCACGTCCACTGATCGAGGCAATCTTCCTCGTAGCTGGCTTTGAAATACTCTCTAACCCCTCAGAAAAGCACCCTCAAATCGTCCACCATGCCGTCGAGCGCAGTAAAAGCCAAGCCGCACAATCCGAATCTGGCCTACTTAATGCAGTACTACGCAAACTTCCCGAAGCGCTCGATTCGACCCACCCGAGCAATCGCCCCGACGCTCATTTTAGCACTCCGAAATGGTTATTCAAACGCTGGAATCGTGAATTTGGGCCACCCACTGCGATTAAACTGATGGAATGGAATCAACGCATCCCAGCCACTTACCTCAAGCTTTACGACACCCCGAGTGAACTACCAAAGGGGCTCGAGCCAACACAATGGGATCAATTCTACAAGGTTTCAGCTACGGCATCGTGGAAAGAGGACCTGCATCCACTCCTGAATAAAGGAAATGCATACGTCAAAGACCCTTCAACTCGACTGGCCCCTAGTCTGCTCGCACCTAAAAAAGGCGACGATGTGCTCGACCTGTGTGCGGCTCCAGGTGGCAAAGCTTACGACATCGCTCACATGATGCAGCTCGAAGGACATATTGTAGCACTCGACCTGCCTGGCAATCGTATCCAGCGACTCAGTGAAAACCTCGAGCACCTCGCAACCGCCTCACTAAAGTGCACCATCTTGGAAGGCGACTTACTCGAACTTGACCCTACGGCCTTCGAAGAGCAAGGCCTGCCGGTGAAATATGACGCAGTTATGCTCGACGCCCCCTGCTCTAACACCGGTGTAATTCAGCGCCGAACCGACGTCAAATGGCGCCTACGCGGTAGAGATATCAGCAACTGTGCCTTCCTGCAAAAGCAACTGCTCGCAGCTGCCTCACGGTGCGTCAAACCCGGCGGGCGAATGGTCTACAGCACTTGCAGTATCGAGACAGATGAGAACCAAGAAGTCGTCGATCATTTCCTTGGATCCGCAGCAGGTGAACGATTCACGCTTAACGACAGCGCAATCAGCCTGCCGTGGGAAACCGGACACGATGGTGCTGGCGCATTCCTGCTGATAGCTGAAGGGTAAATCGACTTTACCGTTTAAGCCTCTGCTCATCTGCACAGAGAAACAGACAAGGCGTCTGATCGCATCGGCGCTGGTGCGCTAAACACAGCTGATCATAATAGCTAAGTGACTCTGAAGCTGAGCCCCACTAATGGCGCGGGCAAAAACCCACTCCATTGTTAACCAGAATTCCTCGATGCTCGGGCGACTACTTCTGCGAGTAGAACTCGTCGATCTTCTGCGACACGTCCCGATAGCTGATATCAGCTCCGTAAAGTGCTTTGAATTCAACCATCGCTTTATCCATGTCGCCCTGCTCTTCGTAGCAAGAACCGAGTTCGTACAGCACGTCCTTCTTTTGCTCAGTGATACCCGGAATTTCAGACTTCGCTAAATTCAGCTGCTCGGCAGCAAGATCAGAGAAGCCCTTCACCTTATAAGCCTTACCGAGAAGAATTAACGCATCAATGCGCACTTTAGGGCTACGCTGTGCGAGTTGAAGCTCTTTAATCGCCTTATCTGTTTCGCCTTCAGCGTGGTAAAGTTCGCCAAGTTCGTAGCGGTAGCTAAATTCATTTGGATAGCGCTGAACGATATCTTCAGCCTGTGCGAGACGGAAGACACGTTCGTCGTGGCGCAACACTTCGAGCGCACTCTTAAGTTCTACGCTCTCTGGATTTGCTTCAAGCTCCTCCTCCTTCGCAGTGATTGCATGCGCCATTTTCTCATGCTTGAGCGTGACTTCGAGCCGTTCAAGATTGACGTCCGCACTACCTGCCTCGAGTTGGCGGGCCTTACCGATCCACTCCAATGCATCATCAAACTCTCCGAGCTTGCGATAATTGCTGAAAATCTCGCGATAAAAATTGATATTGCCTGGTTGCTCAGCAACGGAGACTTTGGCGTCGGCGATCATTGAACGCAAACCAGCATCACCTGTCTTTGCGCGACCCGCTTGCTCCAACCGTTGCGCTTCTTCTTCATCCTTAAGCTTGTCACGAAAGCTTTGGTCCTCTTCCCATTTGCCCTTATTAATCGACTGCTCGACCGACGCCTTCTTGATCAACGATTGAATTTCGTCGTCTGCGGGATGCGCGTGATAAGCCGCATCCCCGATACGAATTGCCTCCTCACTTTTACCGATAGTTATGTAGGCAGACATGAGCGCTTTAATATTTTCGGCATTGCCTGGCTCGATCTTACGAATTTCTTCATAAGCGAATGCCATCGTCTCAAGTAATCCCAATGCTTCAGCGGCCGCACCGACCACTTTGTGCGCAGCGACATTCGAAGCATTTGCATTCAACATCTGCTCCGCTGAAACCAGTGCCTCAGTGGGTTTTTTTTTGACCTTCGCATCACTACCAATCAAAAATGGAATGCTAGTCACTTTAGAGATAAAGCCACCCAATCCTTTGTTCTTTCCTGCAGTGAAGCGTTGTTGCGCTTGGCGAAGGATTTTGCGCGCATCCAAACATTCTGGATGACGAGTGAGGATGTTCAACATGATGTCGACCGCGTAAGAGGGATTTTTATCCACCGCTTTGCGGGCGTTTTCAATCTGCTTCTGAAGACGGGGGTCAAGGTCCTTGAGAGCTACTTCTTCCATAATATTAAATCGATATTGATGCGCGTAAAATCAGGGGGGATTAACGAACGATTACATCCAAATCGCAAAAAACAGCTTTTTCCAAGTCTTTTAATCCAGTAAGCACACGCTTTTCATCCTTCCCCTCGACCAATAAGCGCAACTTCGGCTCTGTTCCTGAATAACGGATCAGCACACGACCATCCTCACCGAAGTCCTTCTCAATAGCTGCGACTACCGCGCGGAGTGTTTTCAGTGACGCCAATGGTTTCTTTTCTGCGACAGCTAGATTCAAGGTCGCTTGCGGGAACAAGCCTATTTCTTGGCGCAATTCAGACAACGACTTATTGGTCTTGCACATTAAATCGATCAACTTAATCGCAGCCAGAAGGCCGTCACCCGTGGTCGCAAAATCCGAGAAAATAACATGACCAGAGGATTCACCGCCGACATTCGAACCGATCTCACGCATCTTCTGCGCAACATTACGATCACCCACATCGGTCCGTTCAACCCTACCGCCGGCATCGCGCACTGCATGGTCGAGGCCAAGGTTACTTTGTATAGTTGCAACAAGCGTGTTACTTTTCAGTGCTCCGGAGCGCAAGGCATAGACCGCAAATAGACCGAGCAAAACATCTCCATCCACCACCGTGCCCGCCTCATCGCAAACAACCAAACGATCAGCATCGCCATCATGGGCAATGCCAAGCTTCGCACCGTGCTTGACTACCGCCGCACCAAGCAGTTCAGGATGCTCGCTCCCGACGCCTTGATTAATATTCTCACCATCTGGATTGTCTCCAATCAGGATGAGCTCCGCACCCCAACGCGCAAACACCGCTGGAGTTGTCTTACTAGCAGCGCCATTGGCAAGATCGAGCACGATTTTCCAGCCCGACAGGCAATTCTGATTCATTAACGACCGCGCATAGTTAATATAATAAGCGGCGGCATCCAAAGGGTACGATTTAGCCATCGGCAAATCAGCTACTGCCGACGGCTCAGCATCGAGCAATGCTTCGATGCGAGACTCTTCGACGTCATCGAATTTACAGCCACGACCGTCAAACAGCTTGATGCCGTTATCTGAGGCAGGATTGTGCGACGCCGTCACGGCGATACCAATATCGGCCTGCTGCTCCAACAAAGATTGCGCAATTGATGGCGTGGGCACGATCCCAAGGTCATGCACATAGACGCCATGTTGATTAAGCCCTTGTATGAGCGCATCGCTCAGCTCAGGCCCACTTAAGCGTGTATCTCGCCCAATCACAGCATTTAGTGGCAGCTCTGGTTTGAGCTGCTTTAAATAGCGTCCTAAGGTCGAGCCCAAACGATACGCCACATCGAGATTAATTAAATCACCACCTACAGGACCACGAATGCCATCTGTGCCAAAATATTTACCCATAATAAAACTCCTAAAACTTAACCCTTTTTATAAAATTCACTCGCTCGCCCCAACCACTGCGCGACGGCACCACTTTGCAAGGTCTCACGCGCTTGCGCCACTCCTGCTACTGCATTCGAAGCCGCACCCGCGATCCACAGCGCCACCCCCGCATTCAACAAAACACTATCTCGCAAACCAGTGGGCACCGCATCGGCAGCGCCACTCAGTAACGCATGCATCGTGGCTAAATTATCGGCGACATCGCCACCGCTTAAATCAGAAAACTCACAGGCACTCAGGCCAGCATCCGCGGGACTCAAGGTCTTTGGGATCGACGCCAGAGCGCCAAAGCCCGCTACAAAATTTTGCCCCGCACAGCTCAACTCATCCAATGCACTGCCTACTTGAGGCCGACCATGCGCCACTAGCCCTGCCGACAATTCAAGCTCACCAAGCGCATCTGCCAACGGTTGCACCCAGGCCTCAGAAAACACCCCCAGCAATTGATGCGCAGGTCGACCAGGATTGATTAAAGGCCCCAACAAATTAAAAATTGTGCGCTGCCCTTCTTCCGCCAAGGCACGCCGCACAGGCATGATCTCTTTAAACGCCGGATGATATGCTGGCGCAAAAAAGAAACCAAAATTCAACGCATGCAGCGACTCACGCAGCATCTCATGCGGGGCATCCAGGCGAATGCCAAGCGCTTCCATTAAATCCGCACTACCACACTTCGAAGTAATCGAGCGATTGCCGTGCTTAAACACAGGGACGCCCGCCGCAGCCACGACAAACGAAACCGCCGTCGAAATATTAAACGTGCCTGAGCCATCACCGCCCGTGCCACACACATCAATCGCACGACTAGCCCACTCGTCCACGCCTGGATCCACTGCATGCTCACGAAAGGCATGCGCAAACGCCGCTACCTCGGTCGCGGTTTCCCCCTTCTGCGCCAAGGCCAGCAGACACTCGCGTTTCGAAGTCGCAGACACTTCCGAGCGAATCAAAAGTTCGGCAACTACGGTCGCCTGATCGGCCTCAAGGTCGACACCTGCGCTTAGAATATCTGTAAATGGTTTGAGTACTTGCATGTGAAGGATTTCCCGTAAAAAGCAATGACTTCCTACTTGAATCTCAAGCTAAAAGCCGAACTCCATCAAAATAGAAAATCTCCGCGACCCACATTACGTCTTCCATTAGACGCAAATCCAAGTAACTTGCCACGATGCAACGAACTGGAACCCTCATCCTAGCCCTTTATTTATTGATCGGCTCGCTCGCACATGGTGCTGAGCTAAGCATCGCCGCTTCCCAGCAAGCACCCTCAAGCTCTGAAGGCTTAAGCTATTCAGACGCCGTCATCCTCGGACTGGTCGAAGGTCTCACCGAATACCTGCCCGTCTCCTCGACCGGCCATCTCATTATTGCCAACGCACTGCTAGGCCTTGATGGCGACGCACCGATGACCGACCAGAGCGGCACACCGATCCTAGTCGAAGACGACGCTGGCAAGCTACGCCCCTACACGATCGGCGACGCCGCTTATGCTTATGTGATCGTCATTCAGGCTGGTGCGATCGTCGCCGTGGTGCTGCTCTACTGGCGCACCATCCTAACTTTGATTCTCGGCTGCCTCGGCAAAGACCGCAACGGACTCAAACTCGCGATCAACCTGATTGCTGCCTTCCTTCCCGCCGCCGTACTCGGCTTATTACTTAATGACCTGATCGAATCCGCACTTGGCGACAATACCTTTGCCGTCGCCGGTGCTCTCATCGTCGGCGCCTTCGTGATGCTGATCGTCGAGCGCTGGCGTCAGCACGGCAACAAAGGCGCCGTGCCCCCCGAAGACGGCCCTGGCCTGACCGAGCTCACTCTCGGCAAGTCGGTGATGATTGGCTTTTGCCAATGCTTTGCCATGTGGCCCGGCACCAGTCGCTCGATGGCAACCATCGTCGGCGGCTATCTCGCAGGACTCTCGCCCGCGCACGCCGCAGAGTTTAGTTTTCTGCTGGGGCTGATCACGCTCAGCGCCGCCTCAGCTTATAAATTCCTTACCGACGGCTCCGAAATGCTCGCTGCCCTCAACATCGGCCCCGTCCTGGTGGGCTGCATCGTCGCCTTCATCGCAGCCGCACTCGCGGTCAAATGGCTAGTCGGTTACCTTAGTAAGCATGGTCTCGCAGTGTTCGCTTGGTATCGCATCGCCCTAGCGATCGCGATCTTTGCGCTGATCAAGTAAATCAGTGGAGGGCAACGCTCCGTCGTTGCCACCTATTAGCCCTACCGCCACTCGTGCTTCGGATAACGGCCTGCCAGGTCTTTGCGCACGTGCTGATATACGCCGGCCCAAAAGCCGTCTAGATCATCGGTCAGATGTGCCGGCCGTTGATTCGGCGCCAACAACTCAACCAGCAACTTCACCTTGCCATTCGCCACGATCAAACTGGACCCCGGCACGTCATAAAAGTCCTGCAACTTGGATGCGATAAACGCCCGGCCATCTGCTTCGTAGCGGATCCTCGCCGGGTTGCGCCGCCGCGGCAGCTCCATCTCTGCTGGTGCATAGGTATCGATATAGTAATGCTGCTCAGGGCTAATCCATTCCTGCACCGTCGCCAACACCGGCCGATCCTTAATCTCTTTATAGCTCAGTGCACCGTGGCAAATCTGCTCGACCAACAACTGCCGCGCCTCCTCATCGATCTCAGGCACCTCCGCATCGGGGCAATGCCGCGCTACGAAATTCACCCGTAGTATCCAGTTTTCCACCACCGCATCCCAGCCCTTTAAATTTAAATTCCCCGCCACCACTTCCGCAGCCAGCAGCTCTGCCGCACGATCCAGATCCGGCTCGCCCTGATCCGTCGAGGACAACACCAAATCGCGAAAGCGCCGCTCACTGCGCGCCACCACCCGGCGCAGGCTCGGATCATACGTCGTCTGATTACCATCCGAAAAATCATCCGGAAACAACTCCTCCAACCAGGCGAACTCGACCGCCGTCGCCATACCAAGTAACACCGTCACTTCGCTGCGCACTTCACGCTCCTCAATCTCGGCAGCCACAAATAAGGGCGCATCCACCACGCTCTCGCGGCGCAGCTCGCCCGAGCGCCCATGCACCATACGGCAACGCCGCGTGCCCGTATCATTGCGCTTGGCCAAGTGATCCGAAAAACCCGCGAGCAAACATTTAGCAATCCGCTCCGCCTCATCCGGCAAGGCTGCCTCGCGCGTGTCTAGGCCCTGTCGCTGCGCAAGCTGTAATAACTGCCGCGCCGTATCGCCCGCCTGCCGCGCCGAGCCGCCATGAATCCCCAGCACACCACAGGCGTTCGCATTAAACTTCGCCGCCCGCGCCAGATGCCAGGCCTGCAACTGCACAAAGAAATCCGACCGCTGGTCGGCCTGATCTTCGACCTGTCGGAGCTGCTCCTTGCGCACACGCGCATCGCGCGACACCCGATAAAACGAGCGCCCTTGGCTCAAGCCCGCGATCAGCGCCACTTCCGGCAACACGCCGCGACGATCCGCCTCGAGCAACATGCGCGCATAACGTGGGTGCAACGGGAAGCCCGCCATCTTGCGGCCCATCACAGTAATTGCGCCCTCCGCATTCAAGGCCCCCCGATCCAGCAACAAATCATGTGCTCTTGCGAGTGCCTTCGGCTCTGGCAGCTCAAACCATGCAAAGGTCTTGGGCTGCGAAATACCCGCCGCCGCCAACAGCAATAAGGTCTCCGACAAATCGACGCGCTTCACCTCCGCCTCATCGCGCTCGGCTCGCGCGGCATGCTCGGCCTCACTCCACAGCCGCAGACAGGTGCCCGGCCCGGTGCGGCCCGCACGCCCCGTGCGCTGCTCCGCCGAGGCACGACTAATCGGCTCAACCAAAATCGAATTCACCCCACGCCGCGCATCATAACGCGCGATACGTGCCTGCCCGCCATCGATCACCACCCGCACGCCTTCGATCGTGATCGACGTTTCCGCCACGTTGGTCGATACGATCACCTTGCAGCGCCCGCCCGACGACACTGCTCGATCCTGCGCATCTGGCGAGAGTTCACCATGTAGCGGCAGCACCTCGTAAGCACGCGCTTCCGGCATGGCCTCGACCGCCTCGATCGTTTTACGAATCTCAAACGCACCCGGCATAAAGATCAGCACATCGCCCTCGATCCCCTCACGCACCGCAGCGCGAAACGCCGCCGCCGCGCGCGACCACACAGGCGCCGCATCGCGATTCAGCGCCGCGCCCATATAACGTGTCTCCACTGGATACATACGCCCGGACGCTTCCACCCGTGCACACGGTTGCAAATAGCCCTCCAACAAATCAACATCCAGCGTCGCCGACATGACCACGATTTTTAGATCCGGCCGCACGGTTTGCACCGACTTCAATGCACAGGAAATACTCAGATCACTCGTCAGGTGACGTTCATGGAATTCATCAAACACCACCGCGCCGACGCCCTTCAGCGTGGGGTCTTGTAAAATCTGCCGCAGCAGGATCGCTTCGGTCACAAATCGGATCCGCGTGTTCGGCCCCACCACATTTTCAAACCGTATCTGGTAGCCCACCTCTTCGCCCAGCTTACAGCCGCGCTCCTGCGCCACGCGCTTGGCAAGCAGTCGAGCCGCTAAACGCCGCGGCTGCAGCACCACCACCTCGCCCGAAACCTGCGCCGCATCGATTAGAATCTGCGGCACCTGCGTCGACTTGCCCGAGCCGGTCGGCGCACTCAGCACCATCCGCCCATGAGTCGCCAGACCAGCCACGATCTGCTCCGCAACGGCATGAATCGGCAAGATTAAATGAGAATCAGACATAGACACAGCCTCCAGCAGTGCAGCCCCGCTGCCTAGCCGCAACGCAAAACATGCAGCGTCACTTCCGGCATACAATTGAGCCGCACGGGCAAGCCGGACGCGCCCGTGCCGCGACTGGTGTAGCCCTGCAACGGGCCCTCGCGCCACACGCCCGAAAGGACGTGGCGCGGCGCACTGCGGTCGTGCACCAGCACCCGGCCACCCGGCAGGCAAATTTGCCCGCCATGCGTGTGCCCCGCCATCAGGAAATCGAAGCCGAACTGTTGCGCGGCACGGTAGGTTTCTGGCGAGTGCGATAGCAACACCTTGCAGACATCATCGGGCACACCAGCGAGCGCATGCTCGAAATTATGGCTCTTGTAAAAACTCGGATCGTCGATGCCGACCAAATACAGCGCCGCGTCGCCACGCCGCAGCACTGCATGCTCATTCAACAGAAACTGTATACCGGCCGCTTCCAACACGGGCACTTTAGCCAATGAGTCATGATTGCCGAGAATGGCGTAGCGCGGCACCTCGACCGCTTTTAACATCTCAATAGTCGCCTCCGCCGCGCCTGAGTGATCACTGTAAGTGCAGGTGCGAAAGTCGCCAGTGAGGGCCATCACATCGTACTGCAGAGGCGCAATCACGCGCCGCACCGCGGCTGAAAAATCCGGGTGTAGATCGGCATGCAGATCCGTCAGTTGCAAAATCGTAAAGCCATCAAATGCGGCCGGCAGGCGCGCCAACACCACCTCATTGCGTACGACTTGTATATCAAAGTAATTGCGATGCGCCCGCGCCCACAAACCAGTCAGTTTTAAGCAGCTTCGAATCACGCCATAAAAATCCCAGTAATGCTCAAAGCGAAACCAGCCTCGACTGTGCCCCACGCCGCGCCGCGCGCGCATTTGGCGCTCCGCTCGCAGGCGCGCTGTGAATTCGGCCGCGCCCATACGTTCGGCCAGCGCCTGCAGCGCAGTGTGCTCGGGGGTTCCTGTGGTTAAATGAGGCATCGTTACCCTTTAAGAAATGTAAAATCGCGATGACTGCGAATGCAAATCTGCGATGAATCACCCCTTGGGAAAAATTTAAGGAGGATTACGAGTAAGATTAGGATTACGAGTAAGATTAGGATTACGAGTAAGAGTCAAAAACTCATTCCTCACCTCGATTCTCAAGTCTCAAGTTTCAGCTCTCCCACCTCAAGTCTCCCACCTCAAGTCTCCCATCTCCATTTTGTTGACGCTACGTGCTGGACTCCAATCCGATTCATCGTAACTTGCCGATAATGACGACCGCACAGAAGCACTCAGAAGCCTTCGATAGTATTGAATCCGCCATCCGCGATATCGCCGAAGGTAAGATGGTAATCGTAACCGACGACGAGTCTCGTGAGAACGAGGGCGACTTGATAATGGCAGCCGAAAAGGTGACACCGCAAGCGGTTAACCAGATGGCGCTGCATGCGCGGGGCCTGATCTGCGTGCCGATGCTGGGGCATCAATTGCGTCGCCTAGGCATCAGTCCAATGGCTGCCGAAAATCGCGAATCGCACCAGACTGACTTTGCCATCTCAGTGGAT
>JABJQI010000058.1 GCA_018663485.1 Opitutia bacterium | reverse complement strand
TTGGCCATCCCCGCACTGATCATCCATGCCCTACTCGCACGCAAGGTGTCTGGCGTCATGGCCCATATAGAAAAGCTCTCAGTCGCACTGCTCAACACCATGTCTCGAAATAAATAAGCCCCGCTCACAGTGTACAACAACCCTCACAGCCTTTATCTTGAAGCCCTACGCGTTTGGACCGCAGGGGGTTGGCTGATGCTACCATTATTAGGGTTAGCAGTCTTCATGTATTACACTGCGCTGGATCTTTACTTACGCCTAAGGATGCACTTTTTACTACGCAGTCAGGTATATCAACTCTCGGACGAGGCACTTAAATCTGCGCTCTCAGATAAATTAACACTATTAAAACGCTTACTGCTGCCCGAGGCAAAATCGACACTTGAAGTACGGCGACACTTTAAACAGGTACGTCAGGAATATCTCCCCATCATCAATCGCCGCATTCGCTTCCTCGCTATCATTATTACCGCAGGACCTCTCGTCGGACTGCTGGGCACAGTTACTGGCATGCTGGTCACTTTTAGCGGCATGGTCGGCGCGCAAGGCACTAAATTTGACAATATGATTGAAGGTATCTCGGAAGCCTTAATTACCACTCAGACCGGCCTACTGATCTCAATTCCAGCATTGGTCGTGCTGTCCTTCATTATCCAGCGCCGCAACCAACTCGAACGCTGTATTGCGCGTCTCGAATATTACAACGTGACCCTCGCCTCCAAATGAAATCACGCCGACTCATATTTTCACAATCGCAAAAAGCCGATGAAATCAATGTCTCCCCACTCATTGATATTGTCTTCATCCTGCTCATTTTCTTCATCGTCACTACCGTTTTTGTCGAGGAGACAGGCGTAGATGTGCAACGCCCGGAGGCGGCCTCAGCCAACGACCTAGAGAAAAACTCGATTTTAATCGCAATCACAGACGATGGTCAAATCGTTTACGGCGGCAACGAAATCGGCAGCAATGGAGTGCGTGGCATTGTAAAGCGACTGCTCCTGCGCGAACCAGACATGCCAGTCATCATTCAAGCCGACAAAACTGCATCGGTGGATCTGTACACCAAAGTACACGATGAAGCGGCCCTCGCCGGTGCAACCAGTATCCATTTGGCAACCACCCGATAATGGAACAGGCACTGCCAGTCGAGCACAACAAAGCCCGCGCGCCGCTCGCGCTGCTAGGGGCACTGCTCATGTCGCTGCTGGTTTTTCTAGCGATTCCGGTCACTCAGCACTTCGGGAATCTGCGCAGCAATATGATTGAATTTCGAGAAACACTGACGATCACTCCTCCGGCACCCATGCTGCTGCCTCCACCCCCCGAGCAAGTTCAGCCACGCGAACCAGAGCCGAAGCCTGAATTTAAACAACAATTACAAGATTTCAGCCTCAATCAGTTGGAATTGTCCCTCAATCCAATCATCAGTGGCGCATTAAAAATCGGTATTTCCAAAGCAGGCTTTGCGACCGAAGTCGATGCCCTCAGCGAGATTCAAAAGCTTTTCACCTTTGCAGATCTACAAAGTTCCCCACGTATTATTAACAGCCCAAGCATCGTCTACCCTCGCGAACTAATACGCCGCGGTGTTCGTGAGGGACTGGTACTCGTCAAAATCGAAATCGACACCAAAGGCCGTGCCCGGGTACTGAAAATCGTATCTGCCACTGACCCACGCCTTATCTCAGCGGCAAAAGAAGTTATCCGTAAAGCTCGCTTCACGCCACCCAAGGTGGGGGGTGTACCACAGATAGTACACGGCGAATGGCCGATTATACTGCGCGCACCTTAATTAAATTTTACATCTATTTTTGTCATGACTCGACACATCCTACTTTTTTTATTCCTGCTTTCTGGTGTTGCTCACGCATCGCCAAGCTTCGACTTGGTCGACACCAACCCCAATAGTGCCGAGTTCAAACAACGCTTCTACGGCAGCTTTGGTATTAACTCCGCGATCGAACCCATCCTGACCCAAGCAGACCGACCACTCTATGAGTCGATTGCGCCCCACCTGCAGAAAAAGCCAGAAAAGGCTATCGAGTTAGCCAAACAGGGCATCACTAAAAACAGTAATGCCGCATTCGACTATCTGGTCGGCAGCCTTTACTATATGCAAGGCAACTACAGTGACGCAGCCGCTTACCTAAATACCGCGCGCAAAAAATTCCCTGATTTTCGTCGTGCACACCGCAATCTTGCACTGATTTACATCCAACAAGATCGCTACGAAACCGCAATCAAGCATCTATTACGCGTGATTGAGCTAGGTGGGGGGGACGGTCAAAGCTACAGTATGCTCGGCTATGCGTACCTCACCCAGGAAAAATACCAATCCGCCCTCAGCGCCTACCAACTCGCACGCATGTTCCTGCCCGACAGCATGGATGTGCGCCGTGGTGAAGCACAATGCCTACTCATGACTCAACAATTCGGTGCGGCCATCGCACTCTTCGACGAACTCATCAGCGAGCACCCAAACGAACAAGACTACTGGCTCTTTCAAGCCAATGGCTACCTCTCGCAGAACCAAGTGCAAGACGCGATCGCCAATCTGGAAATTGCTCATACCATTGCGCCTCCAAGTGCATCCAGTCTCAGCCTACTCGGTGATATGTATCTCAATCAGGAGATGCATGCACTGGCGCTGAACAACTATCAAGCGGCCCTCAAGCAAGACCCGACGACGCGCCCCGAACAGGCACTCAAGCCGCTGCGCCGCCTCATGCAAACCGGCCTATTTGATGCCGCCCGCACCTATCTGAAACTGATCGATAGCAATCTACAGATTGGACTGAGCCCCACTCAAGCGACTGAAAAAGCCGTCATTTCCGCCCAACTAACAATTGAAAGCGGCGACCTCGAACAAGGTCTAGATCAATTACAATCGTTACTCAATGAACACCCGCTCAACGGCCCTGCACTGCTGTTGATGGCAGACGTACAGCTTGAGCGTGAAGCCTATGCGGAAGCCACTTTTTTCTTCGAACGCGCCACCTCTGTGCCAGAGGTACAAATCGACGCTCTAGTGGGCCTCGCCCGCACCGCAGTCGCGCAGTCCAAATTCCAAGCTGCACTCAAGCACTTGCAAAAAAGCCAACGCATCAAGCAGCGTCCGGACATCGCACAGTTTATGGCTGGCATCGAAAAGGTAATCGCAGCGCAATAGCGCCGACGAGCTGCTGTATTTTTCACGTTGAAACGTAAGGGTTCAACTCAGTGCGCCGATCAACTATAGGTCTGCGCCAGCAAAAATTCCTTAATAGAGCAAATCTGCTGAAAATCCTGCATGACTGGAAAATGTCGGATGAGTGGACTCAGCAAGTGCCAAAATTAATCAAGAATACCCTGATTGGGGCAGAATCACTCCGTATCGGAGCAGAATTACGGATCAATTAGTGCTATTATCGCTTGCAGAATAACACAACACCATCTGACCACTGGCGTTAACAGTTAGGCGTTACTGAAGTTCAGTCACAGCGATGCAACGCCAATCAGCATTTTTTCTCAACAACAAACAACAAGCAACACTACAAATGAAAACGAACACTACCAAACGATTAGCCAGCGCTACGCTTGCGATGGCCTTGACTGCCTCGGTAGTCACGGCGCAGACTACAGCAGCCACCGAAATGGCGATCGACGAAACTGTGGTTGTCGGCAACACGCTCTACGCAGATCAAGTCAGCGCCCTCAAAACACCGACTCCAATCATCGACGTGCCACAGAGCCTGTCGATCACCACCGCCGACGAAATCTCGGTGCGCGGCTTCAATAGTATCGGCGACATAGTCGATTACACACCAGGGGTGAACGTGTCGCAGGGTGAAGGCCATCGCGATGCAGTCGTCTTCCGCGGCGTCCGTTCCACTGCTGACTTCTTCGTCGACGGTGTCCGCGACGATGTCCAATACTACCGCCCACTCTACAATGTTGATCAGGTCGAAATCCTGCGTGGCCCCAATGCACTGCTATTCGGTCGCGGCGGCGCTGGTGGCGTACTCAATCGAGTCACTAAAAAAGGTGTCATCGGTGAAGACTTCAACGGCTACCAGCTTAGCATCGACACCTTTGGAGCTACTGAAGCGCAAATTGATAGCAATGTTGCCATCAACGAAGACACTGCGTTCCGCATCAATGCCTACTACAATACCTTCGAAAATCACCGTGACTTCTCCGATGGTGAGGGCTACGGCGTGAATCCAACCATCAAGTTCCAACTGAGTGATAAGACTACACTCGATGTGTCGTATGAATACATCGACTATGATCGCTCGATTGATCGCGGCATTCCAACCGCCAACGGCAAACCGGTGGATGCGCTTAACGATATCGTCTTCGGCGATTCAGATCTGAATAAGTCTGAGCTCGAAGCACATACTCTGCGCGCGATGTTCCAGCATGAGTTCTCCGACACTCTCAAGGCTGTCTTCACCGCTTCGTATAGTAACTACGACAAGCTCTATCAGAACTTTTATGCTGCGAGCTACGACGAGGCTACTCCTGATCAAGTAACGCTCGACGGCTACCTTGACACTACCAAGCGTGAGAACCTCGTTTTCTCCGGTAATCTCGTTAGCGAATTCCAAACTGGCGACCTCGAGCACACCATGCTGTTCGGTGCTGAGTTTAGTAATAGCTCTTCAAAAAATGATCGCTACAATCCTGATTTTGATAATACAGCTGCAACTGAAGATCAGAAAGATTTCCAAATTAGCCAGCGCAACAACCCTGGCATTGGTTTCAACGCAGGCGGCCTGAACGCTAAACTATTCACCGATCTGAACGACGACACCGAAACCGACATTACGGTTTACTCCATCTACGTACAGGACGAGATTGAGTTCTCTGAAGCGCTCACACTTGTTCTTGGTGCACGCTTCGACAGTTTCGACATCGACCTAACGGACAACAAGACTACCAGCAAAAGTGGCAGCCAAAAGGATGAAGAGTTCACTCCACGTGCCGGCATCATCTACAAGCCACAGGAAAACATCTCGATCTATGCAAGCTATAGTGAAACATTTGTGCCTTCAAGCGGGGAACAGTTCGCCAGCCTTGGCGGTAAAGGATTCGATCCCAGCGAATACACCAACCTTGAAGCCGGTGTAAAATGGGACTTCACATCAGGCTACAGCGTCACCGCTGCGATTTTTCAGGGCAATCAAGACGTCGTCGAGGAGGTTGACAAAGTCTGGGTAAGAATCGAAAGGGAGGTCACAGGCTTTGAGGCTCAGTTCAACGGACAACTCACCGATCAATGGTCACTCACCGCTGGCTACAGCTACATAACAGGCGAGATTGAAGACCATTCAAAGCCTGGCCTAGTTGGGAACGATCCTCGCGAAATACCTGAGCAGATGCTGTCTATCTGGAACCACTATCAGGTCACCGAAAAGCTCGGCCTCGGTCTCGGAGCGACCTATCAGGACTCCAGCTACATCAACGACAGCAACAGCGCAGAGCTTCCTAGCTTCTTCCGAGTCGATGCAGCTGCTTATTACCAAGTCAGCGAAAATCTTCGCCTACAGGTCAATATCGAAAATCTGCTCGACAAAGAGTACTACCCAAGTTCACACAGCACTCACCAAGCTACAGTGGGAGCTCCACTCAACGCGACATTCTCACTCAGCGGCAGCTTCTAAGATTTTCCGTAAGACTTATTTTGTTTATAGCCCACGGAGTGAAAACTCCGTGGGCTTTTTTGTAGCTAGTCGGCTCGAGTCAATGTGCCTCTCTCAGACGACGCCGATCCTGCTAATGGGTTATTTTGACTCCGTCAGCGGGTAGAAATACACCGTCTCTATTGTTATTATAAAGACTACAAAGTTTTACTCTAACCACTCAATCTTTAACCCAGAATGCCGACCTAATTGCCATGAAATGCTTAATCGAATCTCCAGATTACGACATCGCCAAACAGCTTGAAAGCATCGCGCTTCAATGCGCAATAGACGCGCAGAGTCCAATAGAAACCAAAATCACTGTTCGCTCAAAAATACAGTCTAGCTTTATTACACTCCAAATCAACGTAGATGAAGCACTAGGAGATAGTCAGTCTTGGTGCCTCGCCTGTCGCCTAGGCTGCTTCTGCCCTGCTGCCCGAGTATCAATTATCATTTCAGCTCAACCCTTATTTCAACAGACCGCTCCTCAAATTTTAAATCAGAAATCAACATCTAAACAGGCCGCAGGATTTTAGGAATCACTTGTCCTTATAGACGACATACGGCGGCCTCTCTGATTGACAATATTGAGAATTTCAACTTTGTGATTAGGTAGAAATGATTCACCACTTGGTGCTAACATCAGGCATATAGTCAGTACAACCAGGGCCCTTATCGTTAAATTACAGATAGACAGCTCTTTTCAGATGACTCCCGATTGAGCACCACAACTTTGTTCATCAGACAAAAAATATGCTATCACACCTTGGTTGAGCTTTCGACCGCCATCGCGGCTCACTGGTGTGATAGCATTCATTTTGTTCAACGAACAGGAAATCACCTACGCGTCGGCGCTGAAAGCCGATGCATACGCAGCGACCAGAGTGTCGCTGGCACAACGCTAAGCCTAGTTCTTTTCCGGACGCGGAAAGAGAATCGTCTTTTCGCCGAGGGCTTTACCTTCCAGGGTGTTGCCCCACTCCAGCTGACCTTCAAGGCGATCAAAATTGTCAGCACCGACCAAGCCACGAATCTTATCTGAAATCTCTGGCATTACCGGAGTGAGCATGACGACTCCTAGGCGCAAGGCTTCAGCCATGAAGGCCAGCGAGGTTTGTAACTTCGCTTGGTCTTCGGGGGCGTCGGACTTAGCCAACTTCCACGGCGCACGTGTTTCGGCATATTTATTGATCCCTGAAATGAAGGTAAAAATACGATCCAAAGCCTTGTGAAACTGAAACCCTTCGAACAATGGGATCAGTTCATCCTGAGTCTTTATCCACAATCCTTTAAGGTCTTGCTCTGGCTGCTCATCGACAGAAACTGCGGGCACTTTGCCCTCGGAATAACGGCTGCCCATGTTGAGTAAGCGGCTGACTAAGTTACCCAAATCGTTGGCAAGGTCACTGTTGTAGCGACTCATAAAGAGTTCAATGGAAAATTCACTGTCTTGACCTACGTTCATTTCCCGCGTCACAAAGTAGCGAAATGCATCGGTACCAAACTGCTCGATCAAATCAAGCGGATCAACCACTTCGCCCGTGCTCTTCGACATTTTCTCACCAGAGCTGAGCCACCAACCATGCACGAGGAAATGCTTCGGCAATTCAAGATTTAGAGCCTTAAGCATGATCGGCCAGTATACCGCATGTGGTGGCACGAGGATATCTTTACCGATGACATGGTAATCCGCAGGCCAATTCTGCTCAAACTCATCGGTCCCGTAGCCCGCAGCGGTAATGTAATTAGTCAATGCGTCAAACCACACATAGGTAACATACTCAGAGTCGAATGGTAGTTCAATACCCCATTCCAAGCGCGACTTAGGACGAGAAATACAGAGATCGTTGAGCGGCTCTTTCTTGAGAAACTGCAGCACATCAGCACTACGGAAGCGCGGATAGATCATCTCTGTATTCTGCTCGATCGTCTCGATCAACCAATCCTGATACTGTGCGAGCTTAAAGAAATAGTTAGTCTCAACGACTTCCTCCACCTCACCGAAAATCTCTGGCCACTTTCCGTCGACCTTTTCCTTCTCTGTGACGAACTGTTCCTGGCGTTGACTGTAATAACCGTTGTAGTCCGCTTTGTAGATCTGGCCCTGATCGAACAGTGCCTGTAAGATCTCGCTAACGACCTTCTTGTGACGCGGCTCTGTGGTGCGAATATAATCGTCGTTGGTAACCTCTAAGCGTTCGCAGAGCCCTTGAAACTTAGCCGCGTGACCATCGCAAAAATCCTGCGGCTCGATGCCCTGCTTCTGCGCCGAAATCTGCACTTTTTGGCCGTGCTCATCTAAACCAGTAACGAACTTCACCTGGTCGCCTTGGAGGCGACGAAAGCGTGCGACGATATCGGTCAGCACTTTTTCGTAGGCATGGCCGAGGTGAGGCGCGCCATTTGCGTAGTCGATTGCGGTGGTGATGTAGAAGTTTTTGCTCATGGAAATCGAGCAAGTTGGTCGATTTCACGCAGGGGCGCAAGTCCGTAGGAGCCTAGTGTTGGCAATAGCCCTGGCGCGGGCTATTCGATTCCTTCGATGACGAATTGTCGTTTGCCCTTCCAAATACCTAGCTTAACCACCATCGCAGTCGGCGATTCGGCCATTTTTAATTGTTTCAATTGCGCATACACGGACTTATCCGGTGCGTAGGCGGCCCACTGCTGCCCGGCTACTTCGAGCGTCATCGGCTTTACTTTGAGCACGCGCGCTTCGATTCGATACAAACGTCCGACCAATGGGCCGAGCTCGGCATCAGCAATCTGGAATAGAGCGGCAGCGCCCTCCAACGGCAACTGCATGCCGGTTTCGTAGCCGAGTGGCACCTCAAAACTCAAGGCGTCGTCGCCCACACTCGGATTTTCTAGAGCAACAAAATCGCCAGCACGGCCCGATCCGAGTGTAAACCGCGCAGCGACGGGAAAGTGGTCCGTCGCCCCACCCCCGGTCTCGCCGGCAAAGGTCCATCCCAACGGCCTCCCGAGCAAATCAGCATTTAGCCCAGGTAGAATAACAGCCTGAAAACTGCCATCCACATAACCTACTCCCGATTGATCGTACAGCCCACGAGTCACCAGCAAATGCATCAGTGAGCCGCGTCGCCCTCGCCACACCTCAGAGTAGCGCTGCTCTGGCGGCAGCTCAAACCAAAGATTATAGAGATCCACGCCGCCAAGCTCACGAATCCCCAGCTCATCGCCCTGCGAACCCAGCACATCGTTAATCCCAGTCGTCACACCTGGATATAAAATCGATTGATTGTAGTGCGAGTTCAAATCACCGCCGATGATAATGTCCGCCATCGGCTCGGTAGCGAGTCGCGCATCGATTAAAGCTCGCAGCACCTCGGCGTTCTGCACACGGATCGGTTCGCGAGACGGACTCGACGCTCCAGACTTCCAATGGTTAACGTAAACCGTCAGTGGATGCGCGGCGACATCCAGCGTCACCTCCAGAATGTCTCGCGCCTTTAGCAACTCATGGCGGCGCACCTCTTGAATAGGGAAACGGGAAAATACCGCATTCGTATGTGCGATCCCAGCATCTGATCCCTTCGAAGGGGCAACGACCACCGAATAGCCGACCAAACCAGCGTCACTCAACGCTTTCAATAGCCACGCTTGCGCTGGCAAGCCAGCATACTCCGAGCGCCAATCAGTTGTTAGCATTTGCGCAACACTGATCGCGCGGTGTTGGTCGAGAAAGGTCGACAAATCCTCAACTGAGCTCTGCGGAGTGAAGTCCGCTTCGAACTCTTGAAATAAGATCAGCTCGGGCCCGATCCCGGCGTTAAAGGTTTTCAATACGGCTGCAATATTCTGCAGTTTCGTTAGTAACTTACGGCGCCCATAGGTAAACTGATCATCTGGCTCGTCTTGAATG
>JABJQI010000181.1 GCA_018663485.1 Opitutia bacterium | reverse complement strand
CGTAGAAGCGACACTCTTGTCGCTTTGCCAATTCCAACGCGTCTCATCAGCAATGGCCGCCCCACTCTACGACGCACACGCTCATTTCGCCGCCCCAGCGTTGCGACAAGACTGGCAGCAGATCAGTAATGACTTAGAGAAGATCAACCTGAAGTATGCCGTCGTCAACGGCACCTCTCCCAACGATTGGCCTGCAGTTCTGGAACTCGCAAAATCAGATCCACAGATGATTCCCGCCATTGGCATGCACCCGTGGCAAGTGAACGATGCAGCAACTGACTGGCAGGCACAATTCCTGAGGGCGCTGGATCGCGGTGCCCGAGTCATCGGCGAGGTGGGCCTGGATCAATGGATTGAAGGCCACGATCTTGAGCAGCAACAGCTCGCTTTTCGCTGGCAACTTGCTCAAGCCACTCAGCGCAATCTGCCAGTCTCGATCCACTGCCTTAAAGCCATTGGCCCGCTGATGGAAATAGTGCGCAGCGATACACTGCCCAAGCGCGGCTTTCACCTCCACGCCTATAACGGTCCGGTCGAATTGATCCCTGAGTTGGTTGAGCTTGGTGCCTATTTCTCGTTCAACGCCGGACAACTCAGAACCAGAAAATCGAAAACACCTGAACGTATTTGCGCCGTGCCAGCAGAGCGACTACTGATCGAAACCGATGCGCCCGACATGCTACCAGCAACGGGACTGCGAAGCTTCGATCTCCCAAATTCTGTTAGCGGACACGCACTCACACACCCTGCCACCCTCATTGATGGCTATACCGCCATTGCAGATCTTCGCGCCACACCGATCGAATTTCTAAGACAACAAGTCGCCAGCAATTTCGAACACTATTTCATTAGCTAGACATACCTGACACGCCATGGAAGAATTTCAGCTTCAGCCAACCCCGCATGTCACACGCCGCCAGTTATTGATGCGTGGACTACGCTGCCAGTGCCCCAACTGCGGCCAGACTAAACTCTTCAAAACGCGCCTGCGCATCCATCGTTATTGTTCAAATTGCGGCATGCGAATCGAACGAGGCGACGGTTACTATCTCGGCCCGCTATGTATCAATTACGCAGTCGCCGTTTTTACCTTTGTGTTACCGACACTGCTGCTGGGCTTCTTCGGTTACATTGCCACCAAGCTCACCTTGACGATTGCCGCCACTGGGGCTCTATTACTGCCAGTGCTGCTCTACCGCTTCAGCTGGGGCTGCTGGTTAATGATTTACTACATGTGCCTACCTGACGAGCTACATGCCAATCGAACAGCAGATTGCGATGATCTTTCATTCGAGGAAGAGCGACGCACACGCACAAAGTAATGATGGGCCTCGTATGCGACTACTCCTCAATCACTCCACGGCGCATTTGCGAATAGCCATTTTTCATCGCGCTATAAGGATCCACCGCACCGTCTTTCATCTGCGAGTAAGTACCCATTAAAGTCGGACTCTTCACCACAAAACTAGTCACACTGTACGCGGTCCGTACTCCAGAGTCGCCAATCATGCTGTAAGGCTCTTTCAAAGGATTGACAGCACGGTCTCCGACCATACCAAACAGATCCCGTAGATTTGAAGGTCCCAACAGAGGTAATACCAAATAAGGCCCCTCACCGATTCCCCAAGCCCCAAAGGCTTGCCCAATATCTTCAGATTTGAGCGGCAGTAGACGATCAAAACGATTCGCGGCAGGCAACACCCCGACGACGCCCAAGGTAGTATTCACTGCAAAACGCTCTGTTTCGAGCCATCCACCTTTTATGCGACCCTGTAAAAGGTTTCCAGCAAGACGTACCGGATAGCCTAAGTTCTTAAAAAAGTTTGAGGCCCCACGCTCTACGGCGTCAGGAGTCACCTTCTGATAGCCCTCAGCGATATGTTTCACCACATTCATATAAATGAAATCGTTGAACTTAAACGTCAGCCGGTTGACTGACTCCAGCGGGTCACGCACCACTATCAGTTCCTCTTCAAAGTCGCCGTACAGTTCTTCCTCGGTAAGGTAGTTGTACACACCCTCAGCTAATCCAATCTTCAGGCTCACGCAAAGAGTGAGCGCGAACGCACAGTACTGCAGAAACAAGGGTTTATAATATGATCGTTGTGACATCCAATTCCTCCTGTTTTAAAAGTTTTTCTAATTTCTCGATTAATTGTGCGCCATTTTCCTTACGAAAATGATCATCAAACTGTTGACGGTAATTTGACACCAAGCTGATATCCTCAGCTACAATATCATAGATCTGCCAGCCCGTTTTCAACAAGCCTAAACGGTATAACACATTAAAAGTCTTACCACTCGGAAAGCTAATTACGACCGGCACTTCGATACGTTTACTAGTCACCTCAATCACAGCTCCACAGTCCAAGATTGGCCGATCTTTACCTGCCATGCCCTCCACAAAACTCTTAATAATTAACTGGTCTATGAGATTGCGAACCTGCATCTGCTCACCAGCCGTCAACAAACTCCAGTTACGCGCCATCGCACGCCGAATCAGCACCTCCAGGTCATACTGATCCTCAACGATTGCTCGAACCGCATCCTGCCGCTGTGCACTGGTATAGTCCTTATAAACATCCAGATACATAATATCCAAGGTCGCCTCCATGGTAGTTGCCAGCTTCGCCTTCTCATTCGCCTGCACTGGCAGTACTGCGAACAAAGCCACACTTGCGATCAAACTTAGAAAATTCATCCTAAAATGCATAAGTTATTCTTTCTCTCCGTCAATACCACCGAGGGCAAAACGGCTAATTAAACTTTCGATGTCCAAAGCGGATTCCGTATCAACAACCATATCGCCCGGCTCCAGCGGGAAGCCGGATCCGCCAGGTGAAACATTTAAATAGCGGTCGCCAATCAAACCCGCCGTCTTCACCGAGATGATCGTATCATCATCCAGGGTCAGATCATTCGGCAGTTCCAGCGTCACGATTGAATAAAAATCATCATCCAATATGATCGATCGAACCGTGCCAACACGTACTCCAGCAATCTCCACACGACTTCCAGCGTTCACACCGCTAGTGCTTCGGAACCGCGCCTCTAATACGTAGCTATCGTTGCCGAAAAATCGTGCACTGCCCACTTGAATGGCCAAATATAGAATGGCTGCGAAGCCAACCAGCACAAAGCACCCAACCAAAAATTCTATCTTGCGATTATTCATATCTCACATTCTCCACTATTTTTTAGATCCCTGACTGCGCCCGTAGTTCGCCTTACTCAAAAAGCCTGAAAGAGCCGATTCCGCACCCGCATCCAACTCAGATGGCTTGCCAAAAAACTTAATGATTCCCTCGTCCAGCCACGCGACACGGTCGCTTATTTCAAAAACTTCTGGAATATCATGGCTCACCAGTAACGCGGTAAAGCCAAAACGTTCGCGATAATCTGCAATCATTTCAAATACACTAAACTTACGCTCTGGGTCCAAGCCTGTCGTGGGCTCATCAAATAACACCACCTGAGGGTTCGTAATCAGCGCACGCGCCAGAGCTACGCGCTTCTTCATTCCTCCAGACAACTCGCCGGGATAGCGCTGCGCCGAATCCGTCAGTTCCAAATGCGCCAACATCGCGTCGACACGCTCGCAAATTTCCGACTTGTTCAGGCTCGATGCTTCCAACAACGGCAATGCTACATTCTCCGCCGCCGTCATCGAATCGAACAACGCGTTATTCTGAAACATATAGCTAAAGGTTACCGCATCGCTACCCTTCGAACCACGGCGACTGTGCTCGATCGATTGGCCATCCAACTCGATCTCGCCGTCATCGGGTGTCAGTAAATTCGCGATACATTTCAACAACACCGATTTGCCGATACCACTCTTACCGATAATCGTCGTCACCGAAGAACGCGCGACATCGAGGTTCACGCCATCCAGCACCTTAGCCTCGCCAAAATGCTTTTTTAGTCCACGGATTTTGAGGAAAGCGTCGTCCATTATAGAAGAAAGGAAGTGATTAAATAATCGGTTGCAAGCACCATGACGCTCGACCAAACGACTGCCCGTGTTGCTGATTCACTCACGCCGCGCACACCTGGAAAGGACGCTTTGCGATGTGTATTAAAACCGCGATAGGTGCAAATTGCCATCGTCACTAAACCAAATACCACTGCCTTAATAAAACCGCCGCGCACATCTGCCCAACTGACACTTTCAAACACACGGTTCCAATAGACACCGCTATCCAGATGTAATAGCAGGCTACCGGTAACGTAGCCGCCAAAGATGCCAATCAAATCAAATACCGCAGTCAGCATGGGAAAACAAAATAAAGCCGCCAGCAGCCGAGGACCGACCAAATACCCGCGCGGATCTATGCTCATCGTCTGTAATGCATCGATTT
>JABJQI010000177.1 GCA_018663485.1 Opitutia bacterium | reverse complement strand
CAGATGCTTATTACAAGGTTTTGTCTGATAGAGAGTTGCAGGTTATGCGCTTAATTGCGCAAGGCCATGACCATGTGAGTGCGGGTGACATATTGGGAATTAGTGAGTTCACTATTCGTCGCCATAAGCACAATGTGATGAAGCGACTCAAGATCAGCGACGAAGCGAGTCTGGTGCGCTTTGCCTTCGAAAAAGGTGTCGTCAAATCTAAAGGTGGTCTCGATTGGACCGCTGTCTCGCATAAGAAGCAGTCAATCTAGTCGCGACAGCAATCATGCTATGATTCAAATCTTGTAGCTTGCAGTCTGTCGAACTGGCTAAGTATGTAATATCGTAAGCGCATCGGTATTTATGCGTTCCGATAACCGTGATTGTTGCAGATCTTTCTGCAACTTAGTGGGGGCCATTCTGTGCAAAAGCCCGACAACTCAATGCTCTGTTTAAATTGCCATAAAGCAGCTCGGGAATTCTATTAAACGGCACATCGGGTCGTATTGCTTCGTGACTGGTTCCAAGCCTGAAAGAAGACAAAAAAATCGTGTAGCGAGCCAGAGCTCCGATGTGAGAGTCCTTGCACATCGAAACGTATGGGCGCCGGGACTCGAACCCGGGACCCTCGGTTTAGAAAACCGATGCTCTATCCAGCTGAGCTACGCCCACATATTGTTCCGTATACGCGAAGAATCGACGAACAAAGCAGTTTTGCCTGAACAAGCAATACGAATATTATGATCTTGAGGTTGCAATGATCCGCTTAGGGCAAAGCGCGCTAGCTTTATTGTAACCACTCAAACAACTCGTTGTCGCTGGTGATCGTGGTGGCCTGTTGATATTCAGCTGCAAGTTGCTCTTGGTAAGCCGCTTGATTGTAGCGTTTGCCGTGGAGTAACACTTTGGCGCGATGGCCTGGTGCGCGCACGATGCGCCCGAGTGCTTGGTGGATGCGGCGCATTGCTGGGATGATATAAACATCGGTGAAGACGGCGTCCCTTTCCATGCTGGGATGGGTGTCCATCTTGGCGTCTTGGATGGCGTTGACTTCCGGCAAAGCGGGGCCGACCACCATCGCGATATCAATCCGGCCGCCAAGCTTGTCGACGCCTTCAGCATAGCTGGAGCCTAAGATCAGAAAGAGGGCGTCGGCCATCAGTAGGCCTTCGTCGATAAACGATTCTTGCTCGGCTAGATCGACGCCGCGCGGTTGCACTTGAACGCGTGTCGCAGGATTGAGAGCGTCGAGGTAAGCTTTGATATTTTCGGCGTAAAGATAGGACGTAAAAAATACGGCGATGGGCACGCTGGGGCTTTGTTCGATCAGCGTGGCGATCGTGCGTGCGGTGGTTTCATAATATTTGTCGCGTTGTTTATAGCGGGTATCCACTCGGGTATCGATGGCGACGCTATAGGCATCGTCTCGCCATGGTGCATGGCCGAGTGCGAGTGTGGCATTCTCTGCGGTGAGGCCACAGTGTTCGCGAAAACTCTGAATCGGCGAGAGCGTGGCAGACATTAAGATGCTGCCACCAAAGGCAGCGGCACAGTCCGCGATCCATTGACTAGCGTTGAGGCAGGTGGCGCGGAGCGTGCCAGACGTAGGTGACCAGCGCAGCCATTGATGCGCTGGCTCGGCTAGGCGCTGTGCGAGGGCTGGAATGCGCCAAACAATGTCGATCGCGAAGGGGGCGGTGGCTGAGTAATCGAATTGGGCGTCTTGGAGTTGCCGAGCAAAATCTTCGCACAGATCGAGCATCTCGTAGAGTGCATCGGGGTGAAGTGGCTCTTTGGTGGTCAAGGAGTCGAGGCAGCGGATGAGCTCTTCGCCAATACTGAGTAGGTGGCGCGGTGCGCCTGCGTTGCGTAGCTCTTCGAGTGCGAGCAGTAGGTCGGCTGCGCTAAGCTCGGCACTGAGTGCATCGGCCGCGCGGTCAGGCAGATTGTGTGCTTCGTCGACGATTAGTAATGTCTTGGCGGGATCAAACCCATGTTGCTCAAAAAAGACGGAGCGGCTGGCTGGCGAAAATATATAGTTGGTATCACCGATCCAGATCTCGGCGAATGGCAGGCACCCTTTGGTCAGTGCATAGGGGCAGACGCCTGTTTCTTCGCCGAGGGCTTTGGAGTGGTCGAGGCTGAACGTAGCATCTTCAAACAGATCGGGCGGATGAATGTTGGCTGCAAGCCAGCTTTGCCCGAGGTGTTGGTTACAACGCTCATCGCCGGTGCAGGTGTGCGCGGCGCTTTCGATCATATGTTCTTTGCGGTTGCGCATTTGGATGTAGCGCAGGTTGTCGCCGATCATACTGCGGAGTTGGCGAATCGTTTCGAGCTGACCTGTTGATTTACTGGTGAGGTAGATCGCACGATCATAGACGCCGCGCTGCATTTGACGTAGCATATGTTCGAGCACAATACCGGTTTTTCCAAAACCAGTGGGTGCTTCGAGGAGCACGGTTTTGCTCTGTAGAGTGGCGTGATCGAGGGTCTCGTATAGCTCAGCCTGTCCTTCGCGCAAGGTTTCAAATGCAGGCTGCAGTTCGACCCCTTGCAGGCGCAGCTGACTGGTGCGGCGGTCTTCTAGGAAAGGGAGTAGCGTAACGAGTTGATCGGTGAAGGCGCGCTCGTCAGCATCAGTGAGCGGCACAATTTGAACGGCACCAGTCTCGATCTCGATGAAGAAGAGCTCCGCACGGAGCCTGGTGTCGGCATACTCCGATAGTACCCTAGCGAGTCCTAGGTAGATGGCGGCTTGTGCGAAATAATCGGGATAGCGACTAGCGAGGTCTTCGGCGCTGGCGGGCAGGCCATTACGTACAGTTTTAACTTCACGAATACATAACTGCTCCTGCTCAGGGATAAGCTGATCGATGCGGCCCTGTACTTCAAAGCTCCAGTCGCGGTAAAACCATTTTGCGTTGAGTGGCACCTCGAAGCGTGCGTCAGGCTGGATTTCGCGCGTTTGGAGAGCGGCGCTGGTGTGCCATTGTTGACCGATTGCAGCACGCCGTGAACCAGCACCATGCCCATCGCTCGATCGTACCTGTCGAAAGGTGGCGAGTTCGCGCACACTCAGGCGAACAGTTCGGGCGATTGGATCGATATGCATCGCTGGTCATGGCTGACAAATGAGGCGCAGAGGTCAAGCCTTGGCAGATATTTAACTAGCTCTCCTTTTGCTACAGCCGCTGCTGCAAATTTACGAACATCGAATGAATGCAGGGTCTTTTTTCTGTGGCCGAAGTGCTTCCATATGTCGGTGATCTGTGAACAGGTAGTCGGCTACCGCATTGGGTGCGACAGTCGTTTATATTTAAGTATCAACTGGAAAACACCCCATGAAAGAGAGTGAAAGCGCGCGCCAATATATGAACTTTTATTACCAAAGCATTGATTGTTCGAGAATTTCCAATGTTTATAAATTGTTTCAATTATGCGTATTTTAATGACTGGAGGTGCTAGATTTCTTGGCAGTCATTTGTGCGACCGTCTGTTGTACGAAGGGCATGAAGTTATTTGTATGGATAACTTCTTCACGGGACGAAAGGGTAATGTGCAGCACTTAATGGCAAACCCTATGTTTGACCTTATGCGTCATGATGTGACGGATCCGTTTAAAGTCGAAGTCGATCAAATCTACAATCTCGCTTGCCCAGCTTCGTCGGTGCTTAGGTTTGTGGATCGCAAAGCGCAATCGTTACCTCTAGTATCTCGACCGATTGCATTAAACGCAGGGTAATCATGGAGCATTACCCAGAAACTATTAGCTGCCTGCTTGTAGCGTGGGCACAAGTGCGCTGCTAGGCTTTGCCGAGTAATCGCTGTATGTTACCCTGCATGACCGCAGCAAACTCTTCGGGGGCTAAGTTTGCTTCGTTCTGTACCGCTTCGATGAACATGCGGTAGTCGGGCGCCTTTTGTGTGCGCGGATAGACGCGCAGAGGGAAGTCTGAGCCAAAAAGAATTTTCTCGGCACCTACGGTATCAATCATCCGTCGAAAGATCGTTGGCGCGTAGAGTAGGGGGGTGGCCGAAGTATCGTAGTACACATTCTTAAGCGCTTTACGCAGTCGCGGGTTGAGTTCAAAGAAAGGAAGTCCACCACCCCAGTGCGCAAGGATAAGCTTTAGATCAGGGTGCGCCTCAGCCATCCGCAGGAAGTCATTGAGCGGAGTAGGCACACTACCAGGATGGTCGTGGCCGACAGCTTCGGTTGCGTGAAGATTGATTGGCCAGTGGTGGGTGACGCACCAATCAGCTAGTGCATGCCAGCCTTCGCTGCTGGAGTCGAACTGCTGGATGCCGGGGTGCAACTCACCCACGCCGTGTAGCCCTAGGCTGAGTGCATATTCGCATTGAGCGATGACGGACGCTGCGGTGCCACCGGGATGGATCGAGGCGAAGCCGATAAAGCGCTCGGGTGCTTTCTGCACCCATCTTGCGATCACTTCATTTTGCCAATGGCAGGTGGTTTCGTTTTGCCAATACCAACCGAGCAAGACGGTTTTTTGGACGTCTGCGGCATCCATCGCGGCTAAAGTTTGCTTCATCGTCGCCCAGCCTTGAATAGATGGGCGGTTGAGGGGAGCGACCAGGTCTGCCCAGTGTGGCTCGTTGTGAGACTCCGCCCACATGCGCGGAGATGCCGCAAGTTCTGCAGAGTAACAATGGCTGTGGCTATCGATGATTTTCACGGTGAGGATTCTCGGTGAATCTAATTCATTTTATGGATTAAACAACCAGCAGGCAGCTACTCCAGGTTTACAGCTGGTCGCTGTAAGGGTTCTCTAACTGCTTGAGTTTGTAGCGGGTGGGGTAATCTCGTGTCGGATTTATAGTCTCACTGGTATGCCGCGGCTATGCAGATGCTCTTTTGCCTGGCGAATCGTGAAAGTGCCAAAGTGAAAAATGGATGCGGCAAGCACGGCGCTGGTTTTGCCTTTGTCGATGGCGTCGGCGAGGTGATCGAGAGTGCCTGCGCCACCTGAAGCGATAACGGGCACTTCGACGGCTTCGCTGACAGCCCGGTTAAGCGCATTGTCAAATCCAGCCTTAGTGCCATCGGAGTCCATACTAGTCAGGAGAATTTCGCCTGCGCCGAGCGCAACAACTTTCTTAGCCCATTCGATTGCGTCGAGTTTTGTGTTGTTACGCCCGCCATGGGTGTAAACTTCCCAGCGATCTTGGTCCTTAACTTGCTTGGCATCGATTGCGACGACGATGCACTGGTTGCCGAACTTAGAGGATGCTTCGACTATGAGATCTGGATTGTTGATGGCTGCGGTGTTCAGGCTGACTTTGTCGGCACCAGCATTGAGCATATCACGAATGTTTTCTACGTTGCGCAGTCCGCCACCGACGGTGAGTGGCATGAAGCACTGGTCGGCGGTGCGTTTGACTACGTCAATCATGGTATTGCGCTCATCGCTGGAGGCAGTGATATCTAGGAATACCAATTCGTCGGCGCCTTGCTGCTCATAGGCTTTGGCTTGTTCAACGGGATCGCCAGCATCGATCAAATTGACGAAATTCACGCCTTTGACAACGCGACCTTCATGAACATCTAAGCAGGGAATAATTCGGACTGAGAGCATAGCTGCAGATTAAAAAATAGATTGGATCTCTGTAAATAAAGAATGCCGCAAACGGAGGGTTGCGGCATTCATGAAAAGAGTTGGTAGCGAGGTCTTACTCCTCAGCAAACGTCACGTCAGGCTCAAACGAGAGTGCGAGGCGATACTGTATACCAGGGCGCATAATTAATGGATGATCTCGCTCAAGGATTTGCAGGTAGTGCATGTTGCCATAGTAAGTGCGGTAGTCAGGATCTTCGGAAACAACATCGAGTTCCTTCCATTCTGCTTGGAAATCATCCTTCACCACATTGGTGCGATGACCCTCTTCACCAAGTGTAAAAGAGGTGGCGACGCGATAACGACTGTGCGGTGCTGCGATCGCGAGGACGTAGCGCATCCGATCAAGTTGCACTTGCTGTTTAACGGTAAAGCAAAATTCGCAGGAGATAGAACCGCCCTTGAATGACCACATAACCTTGCAGCTACCTAGACCGGGGACGATTTTTTCGTCAGTGGTAATGAGCTCTGGTTGGTCATATTTAAAGGTTAACGCATTGCGCAAACCCATTGCAGTGGTGCAGTTCTTAGCATAAAAGGAGGGTACTATGACATGATCGCCAAAGGTCAGTTCCGGCACCATGATTGGCAAATACTTGTGAACCGGCCAGTCGAAGATACCTGGTGAGTGGGGGAAAGCGAGGTAGTCGGACGTGCCTTTGCCCTGCTCGCCAGAAGCGATCAGTGGCAATTGCAATGCTAAACCGGAATCAGGGTCTTGATAAACGAACAGACCTTGTTCTTTTTTATGCGATTTATCGAAGCTAATAAAGCGAGCTACCTTGCGCGGTGCAACTGGCTTGGACGGCGCGGCGTTGCCTTTGGTTGCACGTGCGAGACGTGCCCATTGGCAAAGGTAGCGCGCAGCATCGAAATTTGCCATACGTGTGGTGTGGTATGACACAGTGTCGCGTTCATCGTCGCGTATAACTAAGTAGCCATGCTCCTGATCGAGATAAGTCGCGAAGAAATTCATGAACAAACGACGCACAGTGTCTGTGTAGAGATCTCGTTTGTCGTCCGCTATCCACCCATCTCGGAGCGCTTGCAGAACGAGACTGATGCAGTGCATCTGTCCATATGCTCCGAGAGAGCGGCCGTAAGCAAACCCACTGCCGTCTTGGCGCACAAGATCGGGAATCATTTTTAGGTATTTTTCCGAATAAGTGCGTAAGCTGGGTAGCTTGCGCTCCCGTAGGTGAAGATTTGAGTGAAGCTGAAGTGCTTGGCGGATAAATACAAAGCTATGAACACCATAAATATCAAATGCTCCGCTGAGTTTGCCCTCTTCGCCACTAGCATCATCGAAATAGCCAGCTGAAGAGGTCGATTCAATGCGCTCAAGGAAGCGATCAATTAGGCGTCCAGTCTCATCTTTCTTGGATAGGCCTAGACTGAAGCGAGTGACTGCCTTGGCGATGTTGAAACTCTGAAAGTGGTTGTCGTAGTCACTACGTTCAAGCAATTGCTTGTCGAGTTGCTCACGAGTCGGGTCGAGCAAGCGCTCCCACAAAGGATTACGATCCTTGGCTGGACCGAAAGATAGTAGGCCGAGCGCAGAATATGCCAAGCCGTTTTCGTGGACGTCCTCTGTGAAAACCTGTGCAGTGACGCAACGAGCTGCGAGATCAACAAGATCGTAATCGCCGAGAGTGGACTCGTTGGTTGCACGGTAATACTCACCGATTGCAAGGGCGGCGTGTCCGGGTTCGTCGAGGCGACTGTTTTCACCAGCAACAGGGGATATAGTGCCCTGTTCGCTGATCGATTCGAGATTATGACCCAGAATTGACTGGGCCATATCGAGGCATTGATCTGCAAAATTTTCCATTAATCGAAAGGCGTCATATTAACGCGAAGAGCTGGTTTTGATGCTTAGCCTCGGTGTTCTTGTCAATAAGCTTTCGCGAAAGTCTGAAAATCCGTTTTGTTGAAGCGAAAGTCATTGACCTCACATTCAAGTTTCATTACATAGTAAAGCTTTGTTAGTTATATCATTATGGCATCTTAATGCCACTGTAAGCCTCACCTTTAATATTACCTCAGTATGTCGACTGACTCTTCTGCAATGGAATCTGTAATGCACGAGAATAGAAAATTTGCCCCAATGGCGGCTTTTTCAGAAAATGCCCACATTAACAGCATGGAATCCTATACTGCGCTGTACCAGAAGAGCATCAAGGAGCCCGAGGCCTTTTGGGCTGAGGCTGCTGATAATCTGCATTGGTTTAAAAAGTGGGATACTGTGCTCGATGCTTCCGAAGCACCTTGCTATAAGTGGTTTGACGGCAGTCGGACCAACCTTTCTTATAACTGTCTAGATCGTCATATTAATGAAGGACGTGGGGAGAAAATCGCAATCCACTGGGAAGGCGAACCAGGCGACATACGTGCTATAAGCTATGCACAGTTGCACGAAGAGGTCTGTCGCTTGGCCAATGCGATGAAAGCCAAGGGTGTACAAAAAGGGGATCGTATTGGGATTTACTTGCCGATGATTCCTGAATTGGCGGTATCTGTGCTTGCTTGTGCGCGTATTGGTGCGGTGCACTCAGTTATTTTTGCGGGATTCTCTGCAGATGCCATTCGCGATCGGGTGCTCGATAGTGAGACACGAATGGTGATCACCGCGGATGGTGGCTATCGTCGTGGCAAGATTTTAGAATTAAAGAAGATCGTCGATGAGGGCATTGAGGATTGTCAGTGTATTAAAGATGTTATCGTGGTGCAGCGGGGTGACGCGCATCCAATTGATTGTCCGATGGAGGATGACCGTGATTGTTGGTACCATGAATTGGTCGCAACCATGAGTATGGATTGCCCTGCTGAAGAGATGGAAGCAGAGGATCTACTGTTTTTGCTGTATACCAGCGGAACCACTGGTAAACCAAAGGGCGTGATGCACACCACTGCAGGTTATCAGGTGTTCAGTTATCTGACCGCAAAGTATGTGTTCGATTTGAAGCCGGACGATGTGTACTGGTGTACTGCGGATGTTGGGTGGATCACTGGTCACACATACATCATATATGGCATCATGCAGAATGGTGCGACCCAGGTGATGTATGAAGGTGCCCCCAATCACCCAGATGAAGGACGCTTCTGGGAGATTATAGAAAAATATAAAGTTTCGATTTTCTACACTGCACCGACAGCTATTCGTGCATTCATGAAGTGGGGTGACAAATGGATTGTCGATCATGATCTATCCTCTTTGCGCTTACTTGGAACTGTGGGTGAGCCAATCAATCCAGAAGCATGGATCTGGTATCACAAGATGATCGGAGGCGAACGTTGTCCAATTGTAGATACGTGGTGGCAGACGGAGACTGGTGGGCACATGATAACGCCGATACCAGGCGCGACACCAACCAAGCCAGGCTGCGCGACACTACCTTTTTTCGGCATCGATACTGCAATTCTTACCGATGACGGCGAGGAGGTCGATGTAGGTATTTTAGCAATTAAGCAACCATGGCCGGGGATGTTACGAGGGATTTACGGTGATCCGCAGCGCTTCAAGGAGGCGTACTGGTGCAAGTGGGGTGGGCAATACTATTTCCCTGGTGATGGCGCCCGTCGCGACAAAGATGGCTACATCTGGATTACTGGTCGGGTGGATGACGTGGTCAACGTTTCGGGGCATCGTATCGGCACTGCTGAGTTGGAGAGTGTCTTTGTAGAGCATCCAGATGTCGCAGAGTCTGCGGTGGTTGGTGTGCCGCATGAGATTAAGGGGCAGGGCCTAATTGCTTTTGTGACAGTGATTGACGGCCGTGATTATGATAATCACTTGCGCAAGGAGCTCGTCACTATGATCGACAAGAGTATTGGTAAATTTGCTCGTCCTGAACGCATCTTGTTTTCGTCCGATTTGCCGAAGACGCGCTCCGGTAAAATTATGCGCCGTATTTTGCGTGACATCGCTGAGGGTAAAGAACTGGGCAATACCACGACACTCGCAGATCCTAGCGTAGTTGAGGCGTTACAAGCACAGTATATTGCAATGAATCAGTAACTTCTGTTCGATTTAAACCCAACAAGCCCTGCTAGGTTTTAGCAGGGCTTTTTTGGTTCATTGTTGATTTACTAAAGGGTTAAAGTTGAGCGCGAGCCATTTTCCTTCACTGCAACATAGGACGGTTTGGGCGATCTGCTTTTATTCTCGTATTGGTTTTAGTCAGATAAGTAAATGTCAGAGAGCTGTTTCTTCACAAATAAAATGGCCTGTCGTGTTATTCTAAAATTTCCGCTAATGACTGAAGACTTTTGTTGCATTAGTGGATGTCGGTTTAAGGGCATTTGCTATGCCTGACATGACAAATAAATTGACGTCAATTTAGCTATTCATATATCTGTCACTCTATGTTGGAAGAAGTGAAGTAATAACGGCTTTATAGGATAGGCTAACTAGGCAATAGATTTCTGCCGGTTTCCGCGCAAATTACCAATACAGATAACCAAGATGCTGAATAAAATAAGACCAAAATTGACCGTAAGAAAGAAAATTGCGGGAGGATACGTTCTTGCCTTATTATTTATTGTGCAAATTAGCCTCAACATCTTCACGTTTCTGTCTGAGCTTTCTATTACAGGGGATTTACTTCACCATTCTCATTTGGTACTGAACACGCAGGCTAGGATAATCTCAGACTTGAAGGACGCCGAAACGGGGCAACGCATGCATCTAATTACCGGCGAAAATCAATATCTAAAGCCGTTTAATAGAGCGAAAAAAGAAATGGATGGAAATTTTTCGGCTCTAGTTGATTTAACACAGTATGATGTAAACCGGAAAGAACTTCTTAATTCTCTCAAGCGGTCAATAGATAGTTTGTTTACGGTATTGGAGGAGACTATTGACGTGCGGAAAACAAAGGGCGTTGACGCTGCCTTTGCCATCGTACGTTCTGGCCGAGCCCAGACTATAATGAATCAAATCCGCAGCCAAGTGGAGCAGATGAATCTAGCAGAAGATTTATTGCTGGCGGCAAGTGTAGAAAGGGAAAAGGAGCTGATTCAACAGTCAGAAAGCATCATCGTTACGAGTGCGCTGAGTGCCTTGATCGTGCTGACAACAATGGGCTACACCATCACCAGGAACATCGCAAACCCACTCAAGCAAATTTCGAAGATTGCGAGCAATATTTGCGACGGCGACTTCAGTACCCGAATCTTAGTTGAGGGCCGCACTGACGAGGTCGGAGATCTCGCGAAGACTTTTAATGCGATGATGATCTCACTAGAGGCGACTAAGTTCAAACGAGATGAGGCACAGCTTCAAGCCGAGAATGCCAATCAAGCAAAGAGTGAATTCCTTGCCAATATGAGCCATGAGATTCGCACGCCGATTAGTGGGATCTTGGGGATGCTAAAACTTCTGCAGCATACTGATCTAACTACGCATCAGCAAGACTACACCAGGAAAATGAAAAACGCCAGTGAATCACTGATGACCATTATTAACAATATTTTGGATGTTTCTAAAGTCGAAGCTGGTGAAATGTCATTGGAATCCAAAAGCTTTGTGTTCGATGTCGTCATGCGTGATCTTAGCGACATCCTGTCAGCTAATCTAGAGACAGAAGAAATCGAGATGCTTTACGATTTCGATCCGAAGATGCCCACCGATTTGATCGGCGATTCGATGCGTCTACGTCAGGTACTGCTCAATCTTGCTGGCAATTCGATCAAATTCACAGAGCAGGGCGAGGTGGTACTGAGCACTCGTGTTATTCGCCAGAATGAGCAAACGCTCGATGTCGAGTTTGCTGTGACGGATACTGGCATCGGGATCAGCTCTGAACACCTAGAACACATTTTCTCTAACTTTAAGCAGGCTGAGTCATCTACGTCTCGTCGCTATGGTGGTAGCGGCTTAGGATTGGCCATTTGCACACAGTTGGTCGAACTCATGGGGGGCACTTTGCAAGTGGAGAGCGAACTGGGCAAGGGCAGCCGTTTCTTCTTCACCCTACACATGCAGTGTATCTCCACATCTAAGCGGATGATCCCACTGCCACAGATGCGAGTGTTGGTTGTGGATGACAACGCTCTGGCGAGGGAAACACTACAAAAAATGGTCCGGTCGATTGGCCTGGAGTGCGACTGCGCCAGTAATGGCCAGCAGGCTCTGCAGATGCTTCAGCAGACCAATACTCCCGCCTACCAGTTAGTGCTGGTCGACCGCATTATGCCAGGCCTGGATGGCCTAGAGACCACTCGGCGCATTCGCCATCTATTCGGAACTCAGCAAGACGCACCCGCGGTGATCATGGTCACCACTCAACAAGAGTTAGGAATGAACCCAAAAGAAGGCAATGGCGTTTGCGATACTCACTTAGTCAAGCCCATCACTACTGGCATGCTCTCTGATGCGATCACAATAGCGACATCCGCGTCTTCCGAGTGCAGCCCATGCAAAAGCATGCTACAGGGCACTCAGCGCTTGCTGGGATTACACTTGCTGGTGATAGAAGATAACTTACTGAATCAGCAAGTCGCCAAAGAGCTTTTGCATAAAAACGGGGCCACAGTGACGATTGCTTCCAATGGTGTTGAAGGTAAAATGCGAGCGCTGGCAGCGATTGTTCCGTTTGATGCCATTCTAATGGACATGCAGATGCCAGGTATCGATGGCCTAGAGGCAACCCGTCAAATCCGCCAACATACTAGAATGCATTCAGTCCCTATTATAGCGTTAACTGCGAATGCCCTGTCAGCAGACCACGAGGCCTGCATTGCAGTCGGTATGGTCGACCATGTCAGTAAGCCCATTGTGCTAGAGCAGTTGCTGGCCACCATTGAACGCCATACAAATGTTAGTCAGCTAAAAGCCGAGACCTCGTTGGTCGAACAGAAGAACAAGAGTGCAACTACGGCAATTGATACTGCGCATGCGATCGAAGCATTGGGTGGCGGACGAGATTTATATGTTACGCTGCTGCAAATTTTCCGTACCGATTCCTTGATTCAACTGCAGGGGATTAAAGGAGGTATATTGAAGGATGAAATTCAAGCGACTCAGTTACACCTACACACACTCAGAGGTATGGCGGGAACTATGGGCGCCATTGCGCTGCAAAAGATTATGACTCAAATTGAAATAGAATTAAAGCTCGCAACACTCACACCGCCTTCTACCGAACGTAAGCTGATGCTCTACAGCATGGCTGAAAGTTCCTTATACGAAACACTTGACCAATATAACTTAGAATTCCCGCTCGAGGGGATGAGTTGATCGGGTATTTATTCTGGTCAATTTGAGTACGGCATCGTCTCATCGAAGGGCGAAGTTGCCAGCGGCACCGCGATGTACTCTGCTATCAATATGAAGATACCAGGTATAGACTCGGCCTAATTGCCAGAATTGTATATTTCTTTGCATTTCAATTGAGATTCTTTCGCAATTAGGTGAGATTGGAGTCGTGAATGTTGTACAGACTTTTGATTACCGCCGCGTGCGGACTGATTTCCCTATTCTCGCTACCGAAGTGCGCGGCAAACCGTTAACCTATTTGGACAGCGCGGCGACTGTGCAGAAGCCTCTTGCGGTCATCGAATCGGTGGACCGCTACTACCGTGCGGAAAATTCTAATATCCATCGCGGTGTTCATTACTTGAGCGAACAGGCGACGGACACGTATGAGGCGACTCGCGCCAAAGCGGCGACTTTTATTGGCGCGACAGATCCGGACGAAGTGATCTTTACTAGCGGTACAACCGAGGGCATTAACCTGATTGCGCATGGCTTTACTGAGTCCGTGTTGCAAGCTGGCGACGAAATTCTGATCACGCACATGGAGCATCATGCCAATATTGTGCCGTGGCAAATCGCGGCACAGAAGACGGGAGCGGTGTTGAAGGTGGTGCCCGTTGATGATGATGGCGTACTTAACATGGAAGCTTATATTGCTTTGCTATCAAAGAGGACCAAGCTCGTCTCAGTGGTGCACGTATCTAATTCGCTTGGTACCATCAATCCTGTCAAAAAAATCATCGAGCATGCGCATGCACTGAAGGTACCTGTACTGGTCGACGGCGCGCAGTCAACGCCGCACATGTCGGTAGACGTGGTGGATTTGGGCTGTGACTTTTTCGTGTTCTCAGGGCATAAGGTCTGTGGTCCGACAGGAATCGGCGTGCTGTGGGGCAAGCGTGAGTGGCTAGAGCAACTACCGCCGTATCAAAGCGGTGGCGATATGATCGAGAAAGTTGATTTTGATGGCACTACATATAAGGAGATCCCAGGTAAATTTGAAGCAGGCACACCACACATCGCAGGTGTAATTGGGTTAGGCGCAGCTTTTGATTATTTAAACGGATTGGATCGTTCAGGGGCGTTGCAACATGAGCTCGAGCTATTGAAAGCTGCGACCGAGCAACTCACTGCGATTGATGGCTTACGGATTATTGGCACAGCACCTGAGAAGGCTTCTGTGATCTCTTTTTTGATCGATGACATCCACCCGCACGACATTGGTACTTTTCTCGATGCGGGGGGTATTGCGATTCGAGCTGGGCACCATTGCACGCAACCACTGCTAAAGCGTTTTGGTGTGCCTGCGACGGCACGCGCATCGTTCGCATTCTATAATAATTTTGAAGATGTCGAACGGCTGGTCGCTGCGCTGAATAGGATGAAACAATTCTTCTGTTAGTCGTCGTCTTCTAGCCATTATTCATCAGTTATCGAGCGCAGCACAAAATGTCAGACGATCTCCACGACCTGTATCAGGACATCATTCTCGACCACAATAAGCGGCCACGGCACTATGGTGCGTTGGCAGACTACACGCATACCGCAGAAGGCTATAATCCGATCTGCGGCGATAAGCTGACGATCTTCTTGGTGCTAAATGGCGACTACATCGAAGCGGTGCAGTTTGAGGCGGCGTGTTGTGCGATCTGTAAATCATCCGCATCGATGATGGCTGAATTACTGAGTGGAAAGACGTTAGCTGAAGCCGAGGCCGCGTTTAAGCGAGTGGCGGACTTGTTGTCGATCGAACTTAACCTAGAAGCTGATTTGTCGGTCGATGGCGAAATCGCCGCCTTAGTGGGTGTGCGTAAGTTCGCCGCGCGGATCAAATGTGCGACTTTGCCCTGGCATGCGTATTTCGCTGCCCTGAAGGGCTAAGTAGGGACTGAATCGACGGAACAGAATCGTGGTGTGTGAGCTTGCTCGCGCCATCAGTGCCAGACTGTATCTATTTTGTGCAGTGGCAACGCAGGTCCGCGCAAGCGCGGAAACCACATACAATGATATGCAGTAATGCCTGTGTCACCGAGGTCTAGCTCTTCAGATACTCATTCGTTGCGTTGACGAAATGATCTAGGCTAGCGTGTTTCGATTCAAAGCCGACAGGAAGGCCGAGTTCTTTTAAGCTCTTGGTCGTGAGTGGGCCGATGCTGCCGTATGCTGGCTTAATGGCGTCTACTTCAAGGGTTAGCGCAGCAGCTTGATCAACAAATGACTTAACTGTGGACGAACTTGTGAAGAGCACGGCGTCTGCACCTTCCTTACGGAAGCGCTCGGCTGCAGGCTGACGGCTCAGGTCTGCCTTGCTGGTCTTGTAGAGTGGCAAAGTATCCACGATTGCGCCGCCTTCCGCTTCGAGGCGCTGGACTAGGGATTCGCGGTTTTGATTTCCGGTGACAACGAGCATTTGAATGCTTTCGATGCCTTCGTCTTGTATAAAAGTATCAACGAGGGCGTCGCCATTGGCTTTACTTGGAATGAGATCGACTTTAAGGTGGTGAGACTCGATCTCGCGTGCAGTGGCTGAGCCAACTGCGGCGATACGCATCGGACCGAGACATCGAATGTCGTCGAATGCTTTATAGAACAAGTCGAAGAAGCATTTTACGCCATTGACGCTGGTGAAGATGATCCACTCATAAATTGCGATGCCCGCTAGAATCTCAGTAATTAGCTGCGGGTTGATGTCTGGTTGCACTTCGATGAATGGTAGCTCGATGACTTCAGCACCATTGCTTTCGAGTAGGGCGGTGAGCTGACTGGCTTGATCACGGGCGCGAGTCACGACGATCTTCTTGCCCATGAGTGGGCGGCCTTCAAACCACTCGGTCTTGGAGCGCTTGTTCACGACTTCGCCAATGATGATCATAGCGGGCGTGGAAATGCCGGCTGATTCAATGTCGCTAACGATGGAATCGACTGTGCCATAGACAGAGCGTTGGTGGTTGAGAGTTGCCCATTGGATAACGCCGACGGGCATCTCGCCGGCCATACCACCGGCTCTGAATTCACTGAGAATACGAGGCAATTGGCCGAGTCCCATATAGAGGCATAGCGTACCTTGGGTCTTACCGTGTTGCTTGAAGTCGATACTGATCGACTGTTTCTCTGGATTCTCATGGCCGGTGAGAAACGTGATAGACGAGCTGTACGAGCGGTGAGAGAGGGGGATGCCTGCATAGGCAGCTGCTGCAAGGGCTGCGGTCACACCTGGGACGATTTCGTAGGGAATCTTGTCTGCTTGTAGCTCGGAGATTTCTTCTCCGCCGCGACCAAATACAAAAGGGTCACCTCCTTTGAGACGTACGACTTGCAAGCCTTTGTGGGCACGCTCGACTAGGATCTCTTCAATCTCATCCTGTGGGATAGAGTGCAAGCCAGAGCGCTTGCCAACGTAGATGCGTTCGGCTTCAAGTCGTGCCCAATTCAGTAGCTTGGGGTTGGCGAGGTAGTCATAAACGAGTACGTCGGCGGTTTCGATCAGTTCGCGAGCGCGCACAGTGACCAGACCTGGATCTCCGGGACCTGCGCCAATTAGATACACTTTTCCTGTTTTGATTTGAGAAGACATTTTTGAAAATTTGGATGAAGGTTATTCTCTGGAGGGAAACGCTCCGTCGTTTCCATGCATTGGATAGGGGCGTCTCGAACCATCGGTGGCAACGACGGAGCGTTGCCCTCCAGAAAAGAATGAAGTTTACTGTTCGAATTTTAGGTCAGAGAATATCGAGTCGAGGATGGCGTCGATTTCTTCGAGTGATTCGAGTTCGAATTCGAAGGTGGTGTGCCCAATTTCAGGGTGGAAGATATAAAAGGTGCCATCGGTGTAGTGCGCGCCGACGGGTGTTTGGCAGCCGCCGCCGAGTTTACGGAGGAAGCTGCGTTCGAGTTCGACGGCGAGCTTGGTCGTTTCACAGAACAGATGCTCGTAGCGCGGCAGATCAGCTGCGCGGCATTGGATGGCGATCGCTGCTTGGCCAGGTGCTGGCACGACTTGATCAATTGGCAGTTCGACGAATTCAAGGCCTTCGTGTGTGGTGATGTCTAGGCGGTCCAGACCAGCGGCAGCGAGTAGAGTGGCTTCGGCCTCGCCCTCGACGATCTTACGCATGCGGGTGGCGACGTTGCCACGGATGGTGGTCCATTCGGCTTGTTTTTGCGCGATGCCGACTTGAGCGCGACGGCGCGGGCTACTGGTAGCAATCGTCTTGGGCGCCGGAGTGCCGCTCAGGTGAACGAGCACATCATTGGCGCGGGCACGTGGCATGTAGCCAGCGATGCAGAGGTCTGCTTGAAATTGAGTGGGGAGATCTTTGGCGCTGTGCACCGCGATTTGCGCGCGGCCATCGAGTAGGGCGTCTTCGAGCTCTTTGGTGAAGAGGCCGATGCCACCGCGTTGTTCTAGCGACCAACTGAGGCGCTCGTCGACTTTGGTGCTCAGGTGCAGTTCCTCGAATTGCTCTTCGGGGAGTGCCTCCCTTAGCCACGCTTGCACCATCTCGGTCTGCTTGAGGGCGAGTGGGCTTTTGCGTGTAGCGATTTGTATTGGCGTTGCCATGGGCTTCGAACGATGAACATCGAAAGTATAAATTGCGATTGTATTACAAATAAAAAGCGGTCGACGGTATGAACCGACGACCGCTTTGGTTTACAAAAATGAAGTGTAGCTTAGTTGTAAGAAGCTTGAGCGCCGCCGATGTTGCGCTTCTTGACCCAAGGCATAAGAGCACGCAGGCGTTGGCCTGTCTTCTCGATTGGGTGTGATTGGCCGTCTTTGACGAACTGCTTGTATTTCGGAAGGCCAGCCTTGTATTCCTTGACCCAGTCCTTGGTGAACTTGCCACTTTGGATTTCCTTGAGGATGGACTTCATTGCTTTCTTGGAAGAAGCATTGATGACGCGAGGACCACTGATGTAGTCACCCCATTCAGCTGTTTCGGAAACGGAGAAGCGCATGCCAGAGATACCAGACTCAACCATAAGGTCGACGATAAGCTTCAACTCGTGCAAGCACTCGAAGTAAGCCATTTCTGGTTGGTAGCCTGCTTCAACCAGTGTTTCGAAGCCAGCCATGACGAGTGCAGAAGCACCACCACAGAGGACAGCTTGCTCACCGAAGAGGTCAGTTTCACACTCTTCCTTGAAAGTCGTTTGAATGGTGCCGGCACGTGTGCCACCAACGCCCTTTGCCCATGCAAGCGCTACCTTCTTCGCATCGCGAGAAGAACCCTTGTTGACTGCGATCAGTGCAGGAACGCCCTTACCTTCGACGTATTGGCTACGAACAACGTGACCTGGACCCTTTGGAGCGATCATGATGACGTCGATACCCTTAGGTGCTTCGATCAGACCGAAGTGAATCGCGAGACCATGTGTGAAAGCGAGTGTCTTACCCTTTGTGAGGTTTGGAAGAATGTCGTTTTCATAAACTTCAGCCTGCAACATGTCTGGCACGGCGATCATGATCACGTCTGCCTTTTGAACGGCTTCAGCAGTTTCGAATACTTCGAATCCTTGGCTCTTAGCGACCTTGACAGACTTGCTCTTCTTGTAGAGGCCGATGATTACATTGAGACCGCTGTCCTTCAAGTTTTGCGCGTGGGCGTGGCCCTGCGAACCGTAGCCAATGATGGCGAGGGTCTTCTTTTTAATTACTCGGAGATCAGCGTCCTTGTCGGTGTAGACTTTAGCAGGCATATTTATCTTAGTTTGTGGAAGCTATATAGCTTCTGGGTTGTTAAAAAATGGAGAGAATTGCGAAATTATCCGCGTTTGAGTGCGAGGTTACCAGTGCGTGCCATTTCAACAATACCATAAGGTTCAATTAAGTTGAGGAAGGCTTGCACCTTGTTGGAATTACCAGTCATCTCAATATTTACAGAATCGGCAGCGACATCGATGATTTTCGCACGAAAAACATCACAAACCTGCATGATTTCTGAACGTTGAACTGCGGGAGCATTGACCTTTAGAATAATTAACTCACGTTCCGTTGCTTGACCGCTCGAAAACTCAGAAACATCCAATACATTGATGAACTTGTTGACCTGTTTGATGACTTGGTCCAGCGCATCTTCATCACCAACAATCGTGGCAGTGATACGTGAAAAGCGATTATCAATCATTGGTCCCACATTTAAAGTCTCGATGTTGAAGCCGCGGCCGCTGAACATGCCAGCAATACGGGCAAGAACACCAAACTTGTTTTCAACGAGGATTGAGATGATATGTCGCATGTTATAGTAGCCTCGCGGCTCAAGCATAAAAATGGTAGACGGCGAGGGATTCGAACCCACGACCCCCTCGGTGTAAACGAGGTGCTCTAACCAACTGAGCTAGCCGTCCTTAAGCTTGGAAAGTCGAGAAACATGTGGCGGATGGTAGGTGAATCAAGCCTTATTTTTGCTGAATCGGATTTTTCTTTGCATTCATTATTCTTAAGATTTACGCAACAACTAGAATTGCCTATTAATTAATCGCAAATGTGATTGAGTCTAGATGGTGCTAACGATAATATATAAAATATTAGATAAATGGTCCGATGGGAAGCGCCAAACTTGTCTTAAATTGTATTTTCATTTTTCAGTATCAATTTTTTTGGGATTAAATCGCATTTATTCGAGCAGATCGCTTGTTTAGTGGATGATAATTTAAATGCTCCATTTTTTGCGTGCGCTTAGGATCATATGGCTTTAAGAATGCGCATTTTCTGCGCTGTTTATTGCTGCTCACTGCACGGATGAATGATTATCTCAAATAGCCAATAGAGATCGCATATTTAGAGGATTTACTGATCAAAGCGTATTAATTGTATCAGATTGTTCGTTTAAGATGATACCAGTGTGGCATGCGGGCAATGGCTCGAGCGTGTAGTCGACTTTTATGTACACGATGGTGCATGATCCATCTGCGGAGGTCTTGCTAAATCAAGGTGAGACGATGACGGTAATCTCAACGATATTGATAATTTACGGGACGCTAAGTTACGCGATCACTCGATCGTGTATAATGATCTTATAGCTGAGCTGCATTAAGATTGCGACCTATGTCCCGAATCACGAACGACTTGGAACTAGGCCAATAAATGATGTTTACGAGCAAATGCCGCGACTTCTGATAGTATCCAGTGCCCACATAAATAATTGATTTCGATCGTATCCTTATCGCGTAACTGTCGCATTAAACAATTTAGGGTCGTCTGCTTTAAAGAATGCGCTGCCTGCCACTAGGGTATCAACACCACGCTCAGTGCAAAGGGATACAAGGACGTGCCCATCACTATCACCAAGGACACACACTTTACGCTGATCGCCGTCGCTGCTGCTGATATCCGCACCGCCTTCGTGGTGTATGGGATCACATTGGCGACTTCTGCATGCACTAAGCTGCTCTTTGATGTCAACTTCTTCTTCCTCAGGTACCGTCACTTTGTCTTCCACAAGGAGATTTTGACGACGCTCGAGGTCATCTTCCTGTTGGGCACCTACTACTT
>JABJQI010000211.1 GCA_018663485.1 Opitutia bacterium | reverse complement strand
CCAGCATTCGAAACCGTCGAAGCGGTCGTCACAGCCGACTACACTGCCGACGAAAAGCGCCGTCTCTTTAACGAAAATGGCGAGGTCTTGGAAACCGCGCTCAGAGCCAAAATGATCGAAGGCAACACCTTCGGCGAAGCTGCCGAAGCACTTGCCCTCAAAGTAACCCAAAACGAAACCTTCAAAATTGGTGAGGCACCACGCACCTTCAATCAAGCTGCGCTACAAAAAGCACAAAATATGGACGTTGGAGAAATCTCGCCAATGCTTACCAGCGGGTCCATCGGCACCTTGGTTTATGTCGAAGAAAAAAGCATTCCAGAAATCACATCGGAAGATGAACAATTAGTTCAAGCACGCAGCTTCCTGCACCGCTACGCGTCCTATGTAAGCTCCAATGCACTCGTCAGTGAGTTAATCGCCCGCGGTATTAGCGAAGATGATGCGGCCGAAGTACTCGACAAACAATAAACCAATCTGGCATTCTTTTAAATCAGCTTTGTCCTACTTAGTAGGACAAAGCTTTTTTGTACTTCGTTTTCAGCCCTATGAGACTAGACTATTAGTTATTACCCTCTGAGCGCATCAATTTGTGCGAGGATTAAGAACGAAACAGAATACTAGCTGGAATCGAGAACAGTCTGATTGCGAAATTCCTCACCCCAATCCGCGCTGACTATCTGCAATAAAGTCCAAGAAGGTCTTCACCACGCGGTGCTCAGTATCTTCGTTGGCACGCAACCACTCGACTGCCTGACTGCGATTCAGGCCGTCTTTAAAAAACGCTTTGAACATGCGGCGCGCTAAAGAAATATCTTCCTTACTGTAACCAGCGCGCTCGAGTCCGACCTTATTAATGGTGCGCGCGACAGCTGGGTTACCATCGCTTATTACATACGGTGGTACGTCTTGCACGACCTTCGAAGTTGCACCAACCATTGCGCGTGTGCCGATACGACAGAACTGATGAATACCTGCGCCCCAGCCAATATTAGCATGGTCATCAACGGTCACATGCCCACCCAGCGCGGCGTGGCTACTCATCACCAAATGATCACCAACCACGCATTCATGGGCAATGTGGCTGTAAGATAAAATATTATTATGATTGCCGACAACCGTCAGTTGCTCGGCTGATGTCGCACAGTGCACTGTGGTAAACTCACGAAAGACATTGTGCGCGCCAATCTGCAAACGATGCACACCACCCCGATATTTCAAATCATGAGTCTTGCCGCCAACATAGGCATACGGGTGCACCTCATTACTTTGCCCCATCGTGGTCACACCATCGACTGTCGCGTGGTGCATCACTATACTGCCTTTGCCGATTTTGACTTGCGCACCGATATACGCATAGGCACCGATACTGACATCTTCGTCAAGTTCGGCACCCTGCTCTATGATTGCAGAAGGATGAACGTCTGTAGCCATTTGATTTGTTTCCCTTATTCCGAAACATCTGCCAGCATGAACATAAGCTCAGCGCTGGAAACGACCTTACCGCCAACGGAGCAAACACCGGTCGCAGTCGCGATCTTGTTACCCCGAATCTTCACGAGCTTCACACGAATCTCGACTGAATCGCCGGGCTCCACCGCACGACGGAATTTCACCTTATCCACACTCATGAAAAACGCGATTTTGTTGTCCTCAACAGGTAACTTACGCAGCAGCAACACGCCCGCAGCCTGAGCCATTGCCTCGACTTGCAAAACACCTGGCATCACTGGACGACCTGGGTAGTGACCTTGAAAATACGGTTCGTTAATCGTGACATTCTTCAATGCCACCAATTCATCTTCGCTCACCACCTCAATCACGCGATCGATCATAATAAAAGGATAGCGATGCGGCAACAGATCCATCACGCGACGAATATCCATCACCGTCTCTGGCGCATCTATTACTGCGGCGGCCTTCTTAGACGCTACGGTTTTCTTTACTCCCTTGTTCTTCTCCAGCATTTTCTGGCGAAGCACCTTTGAGAGTTCTGCATTCAGCGCATGGCCTGGCCGCACCGCAATGAAGTGAGCCTTGATCGGCATACCGACCAGCACGATGTCACCGACGATATCGAGGATCTTGTGACGGACGAATTCTTCCTTAAAGCGAAGCGGCTCCTTCGAGAGAATTTTGTCCCCCTTAATCACGATCGCACTGTCGAGACTCCCACCCTTGATTTTGCCAAGCTTCAATAGCTCTTCGATGTCTTCATAAATAGTAAAGGTACGAGCCGGCCCGACCTGTGCCACATATGACTCAGGATCAATATCGAGACTCAAGTGTTGGGTGTGAATGCCTCGATCATCTGTGGATGTACACGTTACGCGGAAACCATCGTGTGGCAGCGCAATGATGGAGCTAGCGCCACGAGTTACGGAAATCGGCTCATCCAGTACGAAATACTCACGCTCCGCATCCTGCTCAACTGGTTCGGCTTGTTGGATCAAATTCACAAAATGCTTAGCAGAACCATCCAAAATCGGCGGCTCACTGGCATTCATTTCGACGAGGACATTATCAACACCACAACCGCTCAGCGCACTCAACACGTGCTCGACGGTGTTAACCTTCGCATGTCCATCGGCAATCGTCGTGCTGCGAACTAGGTCGGTAACGAACTCAACCAGTGGCTTCAGTTCTGGCTTACCAAAAAGATCCATGCGCTGAAAGACGATACCGTGATTCACGGCTGCTGGTTTCAAAGTCAGTTGAACTTCTTCACCCGTGTGCAAGGATTTCCCACTGATCGAAACTTCTCTGAGAATGGTGCGTTGCTTCATACTATTTATAAATATATGGCTCTGTGACTGAGAGGCGGTCAAGCGAGCTAAAGCGGATTAAACTACGAGAAGCGCGCTACATGTAAAGCATCCGTTTTAACCTGAATTTAGCCCATATTAATGAGCGGAGGGCTGAGACTGCTGGTAATCTCAGACAATTCGACCCGCAGCAGGCGATCTGCTGAAAAATTACTTTGCCTCTAGCGTAAGTGCCTATTAGCTCCAGAACCTTAATTTTACCACGAAAATGCTCGAAAATCTTACAGACAAATTGGGCTCAGCCCTCCGAAACCTTCGCGGTGTTGGCAAACTCAGCGAAGACAACATGGCCGAGGCACTCAAAGAAGTGCGCAAAGCCCTACTCTCGGCCGATGTTCATTTCAAAGTGGCACGCGAGTTTGTCGCCAATGTCCAGGCGCAGTGTGTCGGTCAGGAAGTACTGAAATCAGTTACCCCTGGCCAACAAGTCATTAAAATTATCCACGACGAGTTAGCGAAGCTTCTCGGCGAAGGGGCCACTGACCTCGAAGACAAGAAGCCGCTGCGCATCATGATGGTCGGCCTACATGGCTCAGGTAAGACTACCAGCAGTGGTAAGCTCGCCCGCTACCTCGCCAAAAAACGTGCATACCGCCCCGCCCTCATCGCCTGCGATGTGTATCGCCCCGCCGCGATCGATCAGCTCGAGATGCTGGCCAAGAACGAAGGCTGCACCTTCTACGGCGATCGCGAAGAGAAAGACGTCATCAAAATCGGCAAGCGCGGCCTCGAGGCTGCGAAATCAGCTGACGCTAACCTCATTATTTTTGATACCGCTGGTCGTCTCCAAATCGACACCGATCTAATCGAGGAGATCAAGCAACTAAAGGATGCCGTCCAGCCAGACGAAATTCTACTCGTTGCCGACTCGGCACTCGGTCAAGAGGCGGTCAATGTCGCTAAGCACTTCCACGAAGCTGTCGGCTGCACAGGTATTATTCTGACCAAGCTCGATGGTGACGCCCGCGGCGGTGCGGCACTCTCGATGAAGTCCATCACTGAAGTGCCGATCAAATTCATGGGGCTTGGCGAAAAGCCAGACGAATTCGAAGTCTTTCATCCAGATCGCCTCGCCTCTCGTATCTTAGGCATGGGTGACGTCGTCTCACTCGTCGAGCGGGCGCAGGAGAACATCGACGAGAAAGAAGCTGAGCGACTTGCAGAGAAAATGCGCAAGGCCGACTTCAACCTCGAAGACTTCCTCTCGCAAATGCAGCAGGTTAAAAAGATGGGTTCACTCGGATCCATCGTCGGTATGCTTCCCGGCGCCAGCGGCATCCAAGTCGGCGACGAAGAGGAAAAGAAAATGGCCCGCACCGAAGCCATTATTCTCTCGATGACTTTGAAAGAGCGCCGCCAGCCACGTATCCTTCGTGGCAATCGCCTCAAGCGCATCGCCGATGGCTCTGGCGTGAAAGTGCGCGACGTCAATGCACTGCTCAAGCAATTCGGGCAGATGCAAAAGATGATGAAAATGATGAACGGCGGTAAAGGCCGTAAGATGATGAAAGCCATGAAGGCGCAAATGGGAGAAGGAGGCGGCATGCCCGGCCTTCCTGGAATGTAATCACACCAGGGTTTTAGCACCAAGCCAAACACGCCATGCCAACAGACAATCCCCCCTCCCCTCAACTCAACGATCTCGCAAGCATTCTGCTGTCTGAGGAGCAAATCAACACGCGCCTAAAAGAGCTAGGTGCTGAGATTAATGCAGCCTATGCCGGTCGTGAGATCGCCGTCATCGCAATTATCAATGGTGCGGTGATCTTTGTCGCCGACATCATTCGACAGCTGAATATCCCACTGCGACTCGACTGCATCCGCGTCTCAAGCTATCACAATAGTGCATCGCCTCAGCAAGCGCCAGAAATCATCGACCGCATCCGCCTCAACATTGAAGATGTCGATGTGCTACTGATGGACGACATTCTCGACACCGGCAACACACTCGCCGCAGTCTCCAAAGTGCTACGGAGTATGAATCCAGCCAGCCTCAAGACTTGTGTGCTCCTCGACAAGAAGGCCCGCCGCGCAGTTGAATTCGAAGCAGACTTCGTGGGTTTCGAAATCCCCGACGAGTTCGTCGTCGGCTACGGTCTCGACTTCGCCGAGCGCTACCGACAACTCCCTTGTATTGGTGTCCTTAAACCCGAACACCAAGGCATTTAATCTTTAGTAACACACTTCGCCTGTTACGTTTCAAGTCTCAGTCCTCAGTCCTCAACCCTCTCACTGACACATGTCCACCACACACGACAACCGCCGTATTGCAGGCAGCCGCCCACTCTTGCCACCAGCAATTCTGATCGAAGAAATCCCGCTCACCGAAAAAGCAACCACTGTAGTTGAGAACGGACGCGCCGAGAGCGAAGCCATCCTCAACGGCACAGACGATCGCCTGATCGTCGTCGTCGGTCCATGCTCAATTCACGATACCAAGGCGGCAATAGAATACGCCGAGCAGCTTCTGCCTCTCGCGGAGAAGTATAAAGCCGACCTACAAGTGATCATGCGCGTGTATTTCGAAAAGCCACGCACCGTGGTTGGCTGGAAGGGGCTCATTAACGACCCCAACATCGACGGCAGCTTCGAGATCAACTCCGGCCTACGCATCGGCCGCAAACTACTGGTCGACATCGCTGAACTCGGTCTGCCGACCGGCGCTG
>JABJQI010000066.1 GCA_018663485.1 Opitutia bacterium | reverse complement strand
GATGGCCATTACGTCGCACAGTCGTCGCGTGCCGCTTTAGCGAAGTGCGTGCTGGCCCCTGTGCCGGGGCTCTGTGCGTTCGCTAAAGCTTCACGCTGCGCGATGTTAGGATTTTCCAGTGACAAGGATTTTTAGGGATAGGCAGTTTACACCTGACAAGGAATTTTTTAGGGACAGGCAGTTTGTTTGCAACTGACAACGTTTATTTAGTTGTAGGCCCCAAGCTTGCTCGATGCCGCATAGAATTTAGCCTTCGCCCGCGTTATGCATGCGGCGCCAGCAAGTGGAGGCCGTGCGGTTCAGCTCGCCATCGCGGCGACGTCGAGCGTGTGCTGCGGCAGAATGCAACTAATTGGGGCAAGCAACTAATTAGTGCAACTAATTAGGGACATGGAGCAACTAATTAGGGACAGCAACTAATTAGGGACAGCAACTAATTAGGGACAGGCTCAATATGAAAGCCTGGCTGGACATTGTGTGAAAGTGAATTTCCTTGTTTAATATGAGGACGCGACGTTTGAAGGTAAGGGGAGGGTGTACTGCGGTGTATCACTGCATGACCCGAGCTGTAAATGGTGAGCGGTTGTTCCATGATCGTGAGAAGGAGATCCTGCGGAAAATAATCTGGCAGGTGGCTGATTTTAGCGGAGTGGAAGTGCTGACGTATTGCGTCCTGTCGAATCATTTTCATGTACTAATCCGGGTGATGGGAGATCAGGTTGCTTCGGATGCCGAGCTGATGCGACGCTTTCGGGTGTTATACCCGAAACCAACTAGGTATCAGGTCGAGTTGGCTGAAGTCATGGAATCGCAACTGTGTGCTGGTGGGGTGGAGGCGGATGCTATCCGACGAAAGCTGTTGGCGCGGATGTCGGATGTGTCCGAGTTTATGAAAGCGGTGAAACAGCGTTTTTCGGTTTGGTACAATAGATCTCATCAGCGTTACGGTACCTTATGGGCGGAACGCTTTAAGTCGGTACTTGTCGAGGGAAAGGGCAATCCACTGCAGACGATGGCTGCTTACATAGATCTCAATCCTGTGCGTGCGGGATTAGTCGCAGATCCGAAGGATTATCGTTTTTGCGGCTATGCCGAAGCGGTGGCTGGGGTGCCAGAGGCGAAGCGGGGGATGATTCATATTTGGAATGATCACGGTGTGAAACGTATCGATTCGGCGTTGTGCGCGCATCGGATGTTAATTTTTGGTAAGCATGCCTCGGGAGCTGGGCTGACTAAAGTGACGCGTGAGCGTGCCTTGAAGATTCTGGATCATGAAGATGGTCACTTGCCGAAGACGGTAATACTTCGCTGCCGGGTGCGGTATTTTACCGATGGTGCGATTCTCGGTTCTGCGGATTTTGTACGTGGCTTTACGGGTGCGTGGCAGAGGTCGCAAGGGCGTAAACACGCTCCAAAAGTCAGTGGTATGCGTGGCTCGAATTGGGGAGACCTTGCGGTGATTCAAGGTCTGCGTAGGCGAATCTTTTCCTGACGATACTAATCGGGACAGAAAACTGCCGGAGATGGTGTAGCCATGTTGTTGTCGCTTAAAGCAGCAGTCCAATCAGTATTTTGGTGATAAGGATCATTACGATCAACGCCACGGGATAGGCGGATACATAATTGATCACTGGCACCTGCGAATCGGTTTTCGCAGTGATGGCTCCAAGAGCTGGGGTCGATGTCATGCCACCGCAAATACCGCCGAGGGCTTGGAGTGGGTCCAGTTTAAAGAGCTTGCGAGCCAGTGGCCAAGCTAGGATCAGCGGTACGAGGCTAACGAGCATGCCGAGTCCAAACAGTGTGATGCCATATTGTTGTACTGTTGCCATTAGCGAAACGCCGCCTGCGACGCCAGCGTTGGCGAGGAAGAATACTAGGCCTAGATCTTGCAATAGCAGGCGGGTCGGGCGTGGAATATGGCCAACGATGCGGCCGACTTTACCGAAGTGCCCGAGCAAGAGCGCAACCAAGAGTGGGCCACCGGCGAGGCCTAGTGTAATCGGCGTGCTGCCGGGCAGGCCGATTGGAATCAAGCCAGCGACGATGCCGAGCGTCAGCCCGACAGAGAGTGAGAGTAGGTCGGTCGAATCGATTGCGGTGCTTCGGTGGCCGATCGCTTTTGCAAAGACTTTAAGATCTTCGGTGCGTCCGACTGTGGTGAGACTGTCGTGAGTCTCAATGACTGTAGTTGTGTTTGGCACGAAAGTCAGTCCACTGCGGGTAATGCGAGTTATGACGACGCCGTATTGTTTGAGTGCTGCAAGCTCACGGATCGTTTTTCCTGCGATCTTATGCTCAGTTACAAGGAGGTTCTGGCGCTCGTTCTCGACATCTTTCAATAGGTGGCGATTACTGCGGTGGCCGAGGGTGTCTATCGCGATGGTGATTTGCTTACTGAGTCCGACTAACAGTAATAGCTGCCCTTGGCTAAATTCATCATTGTAGCTTAGTGGCACGAGTTGGCCTTGTTTGAAGGTGCGAGAGACTTGGCAGGCGTTGAGATTGTTAATCCCTGCTTCAGCTATTTTTTTGCCGAATAAATTTTGGTTAGTCACTTCGACCAGTACTGTGACGACACGTTCATCCTTGTTGTCCATCACTTCGTGTTTTGCGGCGATCTTGTCTAGGTCGTGCTTCAAGACGCGCGGTAAGAGCTGCACAAACAGCACGACGCCAATCAGGCCAAAGGGGTAGGCGATACCGTAGCCGATACTGACGCCAGAGGCGGCGTCTTTTAAACCTTCCGTGGCCGCCGCGAGTGCGGGCGTGCTGGTCAGTGCACCAGCGAAGATACCAGTCGCCAGATCTGCGGGTAGGTCTAAGAGCTTTGCGCCTGCCCAAGTAATTGCACCACCAGTCGTGACGATGACGAGTGCGAGTTTTGCTAGTGTCGCACCTTCGCGAGCGACCGAAGCGAAAAAACGTCCACCCGCACCGATGCCTACGCAATAAACGAACAATACGAGGCCGAGCGTGCCAATGCCGCCGGGGATGCTATAGCCGAGGTGGCCAGCGAGGAGAGCGGTAAATAAGACGCCGGAACTACCGAGGTTGATCCCTTTGATGGTGATGCTGCCGAGCAGCAGACCTGATGCAATGATCGCGAACAGAGCGACGAGCGGCTGATCAAGTAGCAGTTGATGAATGGCTTCTAAGTTCATGACTGATGCGCATATTGGAATGGTTCAAATGATTCGATATAATTGCAGTGTTTTGGTATCAGTTAGTGTTTATAAGCTCATGGAAATCGCTTTCATCGAGTATATGAAGTCCAAGTTTTACCGCCTTGGCATATTTCGAGCCGCTGGCTTCGCCGGCGATGACGTAGTCGGTCTTTTTACTGACGCTGGAGCTGGTGCGTCCGCCAACCTTTTCGATCATCGCGCTCGCTTCGCTGCGGGTGAGGTTTGGCAGCGACCCAGTAAGCACGAATATCTTACCAGCGAGTTCACTGTCGCTTGTATCAATACGAGTAGATTGGAAATTGAGGCCATAGCCGCGCAGGCGGTCAATCAGAGTGATATGGTCTGGTTCGGTGAACCATGCATGCAGGCTTTGAGCCATGATCGAGCCGACACCGTCGACTTCTTCGAGTTGTTCTTCTGTGGCACTGGCAATCGCATCGAGTGATTCGAAGTGCGCTTCGAGGTCTTTGGCAGATTGTTTGCCGACATGAGGAATTCCCAGGCCGTGGATGAGTTGCCAGAGTGCGCGCGTCTTACTCGCTTCGAGCGCAGCGATGAGATTCGTGGCGGACTTCTCTGCGAACTTTTCGAGCTCGAGTAGTTGGTCCGCTGTGAGCGTGTAGAGATCGGCTTGGTTCTTGGCGAGTCCACGCGAGACGAGTTGCTCGACCACTGCGGTTCCGAGGTTTTCGATGTCCATGCACGCTCGGCTGGCGAAGTGCTGGAGGGCGCGTTGTTGGCGGATTGGGTCGTCCTGACTCGTGATGCGCCAGACCGCTTCGTTGGGATCGCGTTCGGCGACGATACCGAGTGATTCTAAATGTGCACCGAAGTCGAAGGGTTGGCTGTCGGCGGGACGTTTGTCTTTATTGACACTTAGAATTTGTGGGATGATCTCGCCCGCTTTTTGCACCAACACGGTGTCGCGAGGACGAATGTCTTTGCGGCGGATTTCGTCTTCGTTGTGTAGCGTTGCGCGCGAGACAGTGGTGCCTGCGAGTTGCACAGGCTCGAGAATCGCCACAGGAGTCACGGCTCCGGTGCGACCAATCTGCAGGCTGATTTCTTTGAGTAAGGTTTCTGCGCTTTCCGCTTCGAACTTGTAGGCTATTGCCCAACGCGGGGCTTTGGAGGTGAAGCCTGCTTCGTCTTGCAGGCGGAAGTCGTCGAGTTTGACGACGGCACCATCGGTCGGGTAGGTGAAGTGTTGGCGGAGTGTATCCAGTTCTTCAATATTCGCCCATGCTTGTTCAATTCCGTCAGTCAGCCAGATCTTTTCCAGAACAGAGAAGCCCCAGCCTTTGAGCTTTGCTTGAATCTCGGCTTGATGACTGAAGAAGCGGGCGGGCTCACATGCGCCCACGCCGTAGAGCACCATGTCGAGTTTGCGCTCCCGTGCTTCGGCTGGATCGAGTAGCTTGATGGTGCCTGCTGCGAGGTTGCGCGGATTGGCGTAGAGTTGTTGGCCTTCGGCTTCACGGATCGCGTTGATGCGTTCAAACTCTTCGTGGCGCATATAGATCTCACCGCGCACTTCGAGGATGTCGGGTGCGTTTTCGATTGTAGTGGGGAGTCCTGCAATCGGGCGGACGTTGGACGTAATATCGTCGCCCTCGGCGCCATTGCCGCGTGAGACGGCGCGCACGAATTTGCCATGCTCGTAAGTGAGGCTGACTGCGACGCCATCGATCTTCGGCTCGACCAAATAGTTGAGTGTTTGTTCGGGGAAACGTTTTTCGAGACGGTGGCCAAACTCGATCAGCTCTTCCACACTGTAAGTGTTGTCGAGGCTGAGCATCGGCACGCGGTGCGTATAATTCTCGAAAGCTTCGAGGCGATCGTCGCCAACGGATTGTGTCGGCGAGTCGCCGAAATTAAACTCAGGGCTGGCCGCTTCGAGTGTGGCGAGTTCAGCCTTTAGTCGGTCATAGGCTTGATCGTCGATGTTAGGGATCGCATCTTTATAGTAGAGCTGGTCGTGCTTCGCGATTTCGGCGCGTAGCTTGGCGATGTCTTTTTGTGCGTTGGGCATAGTGCGTACGTAGCTGAATTCTAAAAAAGAGGGACTATTGTTTGAGCGCAGCTTCGAGGCAGTAGGTCACGGAAATCCCAGTTCGGTAGTTACCTGCCAGATGGAGGCCGTGGTGGTCCTGTTCGATGCGCTCCATATCTGCGAGTTGTGCTGCGTAGCCGAGTTGGTATTGTGGGATGGCTTTGTCCCAGTGCTTGTGGTGCACGAAAATGGGTTCACCTGTGATGCCGAGGAGCTGTTCCAACTCTGGTAGCACGGTTCTTTGGAGTGTTTTGGTGTCAGCTGTGGCGCACTCGGGCTGGCGCTCACCGCCGACGAATACGGTGAGTAGCACTTCGTCTTTGGGGGCGCGTTGCGGAAAGATACTGGAGGGAAACAGCACTCCGAGGATCTTGCGGCCTTCGCACTCTGGCACGAGTGCGCCGAAACCGTCAATCGGGTGCGCGATGTCGGCGCGTTTAAAACCGAGGCTTATCACTGAGACCGGCGGATAATCGATTGCATCGAGGCGGCGAAGTTCGCCTTGAAGGGCCGCATCGAAGGGCAGGTGTGAAAGGCGATGTGCGGGAATTGTCAAAATGAGTCGATCAAAGCTATCCTCGATCGTGGTGCCGTCTGGGCTCGACCATGCGACAGTCCATTGTTCTTCAGATTTGCGTATCGATCGAATGGATACGGCGGTGTGCACGGATTGGCCGAGTGCGGCGGCGAGCTTTTCTGGTAGTTCTGCCAAGCCATTTTTAAATGAGATGATACGCTTACGCGGCTTAGGGCCTTTGTCAGTACGCGCGGCTCGCATCTTGGCGATGCTTCCGCGAATGAGTCCGCCGTGATTCTGGTCGAGTGCGTGTAGTTTCGGGAAAGCGTGCAGGATTGAGAGCTTTTCCGGATCACCAGCATAGATGCCACCGACCAGTGGATTGATCGCGTAGCGGTAAAGCTCGTCGCCGAGCCGGCGGCGCGCGAAGTCAGCCACGCTTTCTTCGCCCTCGGCAGCAGCAGCTTTGACGAATGGTTCTTTGAGCACGCGGAGTTTGCCGGCAAATGACCAAAGCGGGCTGGTAATCGCCGAGATAGCACCCATCGGAACCACGTGGGGTTTGCCGCCGCGCACGATGAAGCGTTTGTTCGCTTCTGGTCGAGCTTCGATCATGGAGGAGTTCAGTCCTGGAATACTGTCGAGAAAGGCTTCGATTTCGAGGCTGTTGAGTAGGATTGAGTTTGGCCCTTCTTCTGCCAGATAGTCGCCTTGGCGGTGGCTGCGCATTGCTCCGCCGGGGAGGGCTGATTGCTCTAGCACGGTGCAGGATTCGCCGCGCTGTTTCAGCTGCCAAGCACGGGCCAAACCGGATATGCCGGCACCGATGATGCAGGTCTTTGCCGCTGAATGGTGGTCGGAAGCGTCCATAATTGTTTGATTCTGAGTAGGGTTTACGCGTGTGTCGAGTTTGCACCTTGTGATTTTGCCGATGCATGATTCGATTTACGGAGATGAAATATCGTAAATTTGGCAATCTCGGATGGAACGTTTCAGAAATCGGCTTCGGCGCTTGGGCGATCGGAGGTAGTTGGGGTGCACAAGGCGACCCTGATTCGATGGCAGCGCTGCATTGCGCGGTCGATTCGGGCGTTAATTTTATTG
>JABJQI010000230.1 GCA_018663485.1 Opitutia bacterium | reverse complement strand
TCCGCAGATTTCAAAAGTGGGGGAGACTTATGTGTTGGTGTTCTTGTCGAAGCCGGCAAATCCCGGGAGCTTGCAGTCGATCGGCATGGCAACGGCGAAGTCACTGTATGGCCCATGGACTGAAAATCCCAATAATCCCATTATTAAACCAGTCGCGGGCACTTCGAATGCCGCACATGCCTCGAATCCAAGCTTTTTGGTGGATCGAGACGGGAAGTTTCGGATCTACTACAAATCTATGAGCGAGGGCTCCCGTTTCAGGGAGATCTCACTCGCGATTGCAGACAAAATCGAGGGGCCTTATCTGGATTTTACCGACAATCCGCTAATTAGTTTTAAGCACTTTGAGCGAGATATCGAAGACCCCTATGCGTTCTTTTATAAAGATCGCTACTACATGATCCTGGAAGACCGAATGGATGTCGCCGGTGCGCTCAGCGGCGGGGCGGGCACGTTGAAGAAAATCAAGAATGGCGGGTTACGGCCGGGGCTGCTGTTTGAGTCAAACGACGGCATTCACTGGGACAGGCCTGAACTCGGCTATGATACGGATGCCGCTTACTTTGGAGTGAAACTCTCGCGTAGTGAACGCCCCCATATTCTCTGGAAAGATGGAAAGCCTGAATATTTGTTCCTCGCGAATCACGGCAGCGAAGCAGCTGGGTTTTATTTGAAAATTAACGATTGGAAGGCGGGGCCGGACTACGAACAAGTTGCCGCTAATCAGAACTGATCATCAGGAGATGCTTTCCCTCGGGGGCATTCTGAATCCATATCCAGTCTGAGTTAGACACTCCGTTGTGTGTGGTAATGTGGTCGACCTCGCTGGCGCGAGTTCGCTACGCCGGCGGGTTGCATCGCGGAGTGTGCAATTGTAGCGATGTGACGCCAGTCACGTCTGTTCTGAGTCGGGGGAGGCGTAGATTCCCTTCCCTCAGTGCTTGTTAGCTGTCGTCCGATGCTTTGAAGAGGCCCAGATTAAATGCTTTGCGCACAGCGGAGGGGGCATTTTGAACATTGAGCTTTTCGTAGATATGCCGGATGTGGGTATCGACTGTGGCAAAGCTGATGTTGAGTCGATCGGCAATTTCTTTTTTCACCAGACCGTCACTGAGCAGCGTGAGGATTTCGAGTTCGCGTGGTGTCAGGACGTTGTTGATTTCCTGTGGGGCCAGTTTGGTTTGCAAGGTTTTGAGAATGAAACTGGCGATGCTGGCGTCGAGCGCTGCGCCACCATTCATCACGGTGCGAACGCCTTCGGTGAGTTTTTCGAGCGTGGAGGATTTAAGCAGGTAGCCCGCTGCCCCTTGGGAGATTGCAGTCAGCACGTCGGTTTCGTGGTCCGACTGGGTGAGGACGATGACGGGGGTGTCAGGCAGCGCTTCGCGAAAATGTGGGAGCGCCTCCAGGCCGCCCATGCCAGGCAGGCGTAGATCGAGTAGGATGAGGTCGGGGGTTTTCCCCTTAGGCAGGGCCTTGAGCTCGCGCAGTGCGGCTTCCGAGGTGCCGAATTGACTGATCAGTTGGATGTCGCTCTCGGCTCCGAGTGTGAGGGTAATGATATCTCGGTAGTCGAGGTTGTCCTCGACCAGCGTAATGCGGATGTTTTTTGTCATGATTTTCTTTTGTGAGCGTATCGGGTCTTAAACTGCAGGGTAATTCGTGTGCCGCCGTTAGGGAGGCTTTCGGTGGTGAGCGTTGATTTAAGTAGCCGCGCTCGGCGTTTGAGTGACGCGGGGACCTCGCCGTTCAGGCCGTTACCGTTGTCGGTAATCGTTAAGGTGACCTTGGTCTCGCCTGCAATGAGGTGGGTCGTGATCTGCGTGGCCTCGGCATGGCGGATGATGTTGGTCAGACATTCCTTATAAAATAAGAAGAGGTCGATACGTCTGCGCGGCGAAATGTCTTGGAGGCGCGCTTCCTCCTCAAACGAAAGGTCATGCTGGTGGTCGGTGGTGAGACGTGTTGCGGTCCGGCGCATGTCTTCGGCGAGGTGATCGTAGAGACCTTTGGACTCCAGCATGTTGGTGCAGTATTTGGTGGCGGCGGCGGTGCGTTCGGTCAGCGATCGCATGCGTTGCATGAGTGTATCCAGTAGCTCCGGGTTTTCTTTTTCCCGGCGGACAAAGTCGCAGAGTAGCCCGATCGCATGTAGGTTTGCGCCCAGCTCATCGTGCAGGTCGGCGGCGATCTGCTCGCGGGTGCGATGGATCGCGCGTTGGCGCAGTGAGCGGTTGATCAGGATGATGAAGCCGATAACGACCAGTAGCAGCGTCGTTAGCCAGATCATCAGGCGGAGGTTCGTTTTCTGCTGCGTATAGCGTTGATTCAGTTCAGCTGCTAGGAAGGGGCGTTCGTTATCCAGCTCATGGCGGCGGGCCAGTTGGGCCATCCATTCGCGGGTGGTGAGGATACGTCCGTAGAAATTACTACCGTCCGTCAGCAGCGAACTGGGGCGATTTTTGTTTAATAAATGAGTGGTCACAGGCTTTCTGAGGGCGACATTTTCTCCGAGTGAAAACAGCTCAATTTCCGCGAAGCCCACCTTCGTTCGTGTCCTCTGCTCATCATCGAGGAGGTAGGGCTCAAGCACGGTCAGGCGGACATAGCGGCAGAGCGTTTCAGGGAAGGTGCGCACTAGGATGGGGCCGACATCGTAGATGGAGGCTTTGCGATATTCCATGAGTGGCACGGCATCGGAGAAGTCGGCTTGTTGGGCGCCTTCCACGATGAAATGCTCGGGCAGGCCAAATCCGCTGATTGTGCTCTGTGGCGCGGAGTCGCTTTGTTCCACGGTGTGGAGATGCATTCGGGATAAGGGAACGACCGCGTGGAGGTCGATGGTGATCGACGGTTCAGTATTCAACGGTGCCCCGTTGAAGAAGGCGACCGCTTTGTCTTCCTGTCCGGTGTCCATTTGATAGGGCACGAAGCCATCGACCAAAAATTCTTTTTTCCGTGCAAGAAGCAAGGGAGCTTCGAAGTGCTGATCCGGTGATGGCAGGGTGATTGGTCGGTGGATCGCGACATTTTCTTCACCGCTGAAGATCAGGAGTTCTGCCAGCTCAAGGTTGAATAGACCGTCGAATTTACGCGCCGAGAGCTTGGTGGCCTCGACCCGCACCCAGGACGCAGTGATGTCGCAGGTAATCACCAGCGGGGCAATGCGCGGGAGCAGTTTGTCTGTTTCGTTGAAGGAGGCGATCACCGTGCCAGCGGAATTAGCATCCGTTCCGGCCACGATTCGGAAATTCACAGGAAATCCATCTGCTTCGAACCCGCTTTCTGTATCGCGCCAGATCGCGGGCACCAATACGATTTGGTCGATGGGGGTGGGCTGCTGCAGTTCGACTTGCACCCATTCGAGTTGATCTGCATCTGAGTGGTGCGGCGAGCGGTAGCCAATGGATCCGGTTCCGCTACGTGGGTTGAAGCGGGCCAGTTGCTCTAGTTCGGAGTCGATCGCGGCCAAGCGTTGCTCCAGTTGAGTGGTAGAGAGGCGCTCTGGCAGTGCTGACGCCGAGCTTGTTACCGCCGGCAAGGTTCCGAGCAGTAAGCTTGTCAGGCAGAGGATAGCAATTCGGTGCATATTTAATTCGATGTCGGTGACACTAGGGTGCGGTGCCACCATGTCCAGTCTAAGCAGGTGCTTCCGTTGTCACGCAATCGCGTGATAGACAGCTTTGTCACAATTGACTATGATGGCGTTTGATTACTGATGGACTTATAATATGAATACACCGCTTTCCCTTTCTTCGCTTCTGCTAACGTGCTCACTCAGTGCGGCATCCAGTTGGGTGCCGACCTTTAGTGATCCTCCAGTTGCGCCGCAACATGTGAAGGCGATCAACGAAGCGCTACCAGACGGGGCAATTGTTGCGCCTGAAGCCGCGCGCCGTGTGTTGGTTTACAGTGCCACCGCAGGGTATCGTCATCGTTCCATTCCGACTGGTAAGCTCGCGCTGGAAAAGCTCGGTGCCTCGAGTGGCGCTTACGAGGCGGTCGTCAGCGACGATCCCGCCAACTTCGAACCGGATGCACTTCAGGGCTTCGATGCAGTGGTCTTGCTCAGTCCATCCAGAGATTTCTTTATGCCTTCGCACAAGCAGCGCAAAGATTTTTCACAGGAAGATTGGGCATGGTTGCAGGCCCGGCACAATCGGCTGGTGGATAATTTACTCGAGTATGTGGAACAGGGCGGGGGATTGGTAGGAATCCACGCGGCCACCGATTCTTGTCACAACCATCCGGGCTATGGCGCGGCCATGGGCGCCTATTTTGACGGGCACCCATGGATGGCGAGCCACACGGTGACCATCAATGTCGAAGAACCCGATCATGCACTGCTTCAGCCAGTGTTTGATGGACAGTCCGATTTTAGAATCAAAGATGAAATCTATCAGTTCAAGGACGAGCCGTATTCACGGGAGAAGCTGCGCATCTTGTTGAGCCTTGATGTTGAGCGCAGTGATTCGCCCACCAATAAGAAAGTGCCGATGCGCAGAGCCGATGGTGATTATGCGGTCTCTTGGGTGCAGGGCGTTGGCAAGGGGCGTGTCTTTTACTCTAGCCTCGGGCACAACCATGAAATCTATTCCAACCCACTCATGTTAAAGCACTACCTCGCCGGTATCCAATTTGCTTGTGGCGATTTGAAAGCCGATGTCAGGCCGAGCGCAACCATCGCCGTCCCGCATGTTTCCTCACGAGACTGAGCACTGCAAAGGGGATTGAAAAAACGTATGAAATTGCGCCCATTTGTCAGCACGATCGCACTACTAGTCACAAGCTCTGTGTGTGTCGGGGGAGATGCCTCAACGCTCGATGGGCAAGCTGTCGGGCACGGTAAATATCCTGAATTTTCTTGGGATCATATCCCACGGTATATGCACGTTTGGAAACAGACGGACTTTACGGGTGAAGAACTTGATTATCTGGCGCAGTTTCCGCTCATTACCTTTGAGAAAGCAACGGGAGTGCGGGGCAGCAATGTTCAAAAGGGCACTTTAAAAGCGGCTCGTGGAGTGAAGGCGCGCAACCCAGAAGCGAAGATTCTTTACTACAAAAACATCGTGATCGATTGGGGCGGCAGTGCTGCGTCTAAAGAGTTAAGGACAATTGAGGGCGCGTATCTAAAAAGTAAAGACGGCAGCTATGCTACCTTTAGCCAGAACAGCTCCACACAGTTTTTTGATATCGGTCTGCCGGACGTTCGAGCGTGGTGGATGAAAGATGCTCGCAGAATGTTGGACGATCCATCGATTGATGGCATTTTTATTGATGCCAATATCAAGGTGCTTGTGGATGGGTATTTTCTGCGTCAGAAAAAAGTGGGAGCCGAGCAATACCAGCGCCTGAAGGATGGCTATGGCCAACTGCTCACTCAGATTGATGCGGAGTTTCGCTCGGACAATATTGTTTTGGGCAATATCATTCGTGCCCGTTTAGAGAACGGGGGATTGGATTATCTCAGTTATTTTGATGGCTCCTATTTCGAGGGATTTGAGCATAATGTGGGCGGCGTCTCTAGACCCGACTATATGGCGAAAGGAATCGAATCTGCGCAGGCTGCAGCGCGGCAGGGGAAGATTCTCGCCTTTACACTTGGAGTCCAGAGGCCCTCAAGCAACGCAATGGCGCCGATTTTGATAGCAACGAAGCCCTCCGTGCGCGGGTGAATTATGCTGCAGCTCTATTTCTAATTGTCGCTGAGAAATACAGTTATTTCTTCCCCGTGGATCAGATGGGGGTGGTGACCCGAGGTGGAAAGCAGTCCAACCGGCTATGGATGCAGACGCTACCGATCTTTAAGAAACGATTGGGCCCTCCTAAAGGCCCCGCAGTGAAGCGCGGCTACATCTATACACGTGAGTTTAAACACTGTTCGGTATGGTTGGATATCGAAAAGGAAGTCGGGAAATTGACTTGGAGGTGAACCGATCGATATCAATTTAGAGTGGTGCCTCATCGCACAAACTGGTGGGGAGTCAGTATAACTTTTGATACCCCGCTGCTTGTCGCGGGGAGTTTCGTTATCACGCGATCACGTGATAGGCGGAATGGGTGAATTCTGTTACTCTGAGGCCTTGAAACACCATATAAATAGAATAATCAAACGAGGCGGACTTTTGATGCCGATACTGTTGGCAGCATTGCCTGCGAGCGCGGCGAAGCAGGCGGCCCCAAAGGTCGATGATAGACCGAATATTATATTTATCCTGACAGATGATCAGGGATACGGGGATATCGCCCGTCATGGTCATCCGTATTTGGAGTCGCCACACATGGACCAAATGTATGATGAGAGTGTGCGGTTCGATAATTTTTATGTCAGTCCGTCCTGCTCACCGACGCGTGCGGCATTGATGACAGGGATGCACGAGTTTCGAAATGGAGTGACGCATACGCTGATCCCGCGTGAGCATTTGTCATTGGAAGCAACCATCCTGCCGCAGCTACTCAAGTCGGCAGGCTACAAAACCGGGTTTATCGGTAAATGGCATCTCGGCAATGCGAAGGATTATTTCCCCGCAGATCGCGGTTTTGATTGGTGTTCGACCAACGCCGCAGGGCCGCGCAAGCATTTTAACGTAGAGATGATTCGAAACAATAAACGTTTCCCAACCAAAGGCTTTCGCGAAGATGCTTACTTTGATGAAGCCATGACGTTTATCGATGAGGCGGGTGATCAGCCGTTCTTCCTCTACCTCTGCACTTTTTCGCCGCATACGCCACTGGATGCACCCGTTGATTTGATTAAAAAATATAAGGCGATGGGGCTAAACGACACACACGCCTGCTACCTGGCAATGATTGACAATATCGATCAGAACCTCGGGCGCCTGACGGCTTTCCTCAAAGAGCGCGAACTGGAGGAGGACACGATTTTGATCTTTATGAACGACAACGGTGTCACTGAGGGACTCGATGTTTACAACGCCGGCATGCGTGGCTGCAAGGCGACCTGCTGGGAAGGGGGGACACGTGCGATGTCGTTTTGGAAATGGCCAGGTCAGTGGAAGCCGCAGACAGTCGATAGTCTGACTGCCCATATCGATGTGCTGCCGACTTTGTGTGAGTTGGCGGGTGCAGAGATTCCCGAGTCGGTGCAGTCCGAGCTGCAGGGCTACAGCCTGCTGCCATTATTGAACGGTCACGAGTGGACGCATACGGATCGCTATCTGTTTCATCATGTCGGTCGCTGGCCGAGCGGGTCTGCGGCCTCGCACAAGCATGCCATGGGGGCGGTGCGACAGGGCAATTACCTGTTGCTGCGTAGCGTGCCGTGCGATGATCCAGACTGTGCAAAATATAGCAGTCAATGCACCACGCTCCGCGCGGTTCGGAAAGGTCTAAAAACAACCACGTATGCAAACGGAACCGCGCAATACCACTGGGGTGTCACGCCAGCAGATCGCTGGGCGCTCTATGACGTGAAAAAAGATCCGGGATGTCAGGACGACATCGCTTTGCAAAACCCCGAACGCGTGAGCACCATGATCGCCACTTACGACCATTGGTGGGATGAGCAATATCCAGTGATGCTTGCCCGTGGAGGCGATGCCGGTGATCCGAATGCGAGTCGAAATGCCGCGTCGCGTGCGAAGCAGCATGCCGCAAAAGTGGCTGCCGAGAAGAAACGGGAGACTGTCAAATAAACGATGAAGATTATTCTCACTATAGCCGCATTTGCCCTTGCTGTTTCAGCGCAGGCTGCGGAATTCCATGTCGCCAAGAGTGGCAATGATATGAACGCCGGTTCTGCTTCGAAGCCGTTGCAGACGATTCAGGCGGCGGCGGAGCTCGCGCAGCCGGGGGATACGATTACAGTCCATCAAGGCGTTTATCGCGAACGAGTCAGCCCGCCGCGCGGCGGCATGTCCGATGCGCAGCGCATCATCTATCGCGCAGCACCCGGCGAGAACGTTGCCATCAAAGGCTCTGAAGTTGTCACGGATTGGAAACACGTGGCAAACGATACTTGGACAATCACGCTGCCCTATCGCTTTTTCGGCGACTTTAATCCTTACAGCGATGTGCTCGAAGGACACTGGTTCCGACCACGCGACCGAGTGCACCACACTGGCTCCGTCTATCTGAACGGGGAGTGGTGTGGAGAAGCGGCCTCGCTTGAGGACGTCTTGAAACCAGCGGCCGACGATCCGCTCTGGTTTGGCAAAGTTGCTAACGAAACCACCACGCTGTGGGCAATCGACAAACAGAGCGAAGAGCTGACGCTGTTCTCGGGATGTAGCGTGCCGAGTTAGTGAGATATGCCCAGCTACGCCTTGACTGGCGACGGTAACACCGCGACAGTTGAAGTCCCAGTCGACGATCGTAAGCGCTACTTCCTTCGCGTCGAAGTTCAAGTCATTCAACCGTAAGTGCTATCGCACGATGCTATGCGATTAGAAAACACCTTCTCCACCAATGAGCGGTGAGGGGTACAGCTAGAATCTGATCAATAGGAGTGCAGGTATTACTGCCAATTACAGTAGTTTTTAAGGGCAGTTTAGGGGCAGTCAAATTTTTCGACCAGCACTCCTTGGCGCACTAAAAAGCCCTAATCATTTGGTGATTAGGGCTTTAAAAGTGGAGCCACCTGTCAGAGTCGAACTGACGACCTGATGATTACAAATCAACTGCTCTACCAACTGAGCTAAGGTGGCC
>JABJQI010000190.1 GCA_018663485.1 Opitutia bacterium | reverse complement strand
TCCGCAGCAGTTTGGCATCACCGCCAACTACCGCTGGTAACTGCTGCCTAGCATATTTCGAATCAAGAGGAAGGTACCGCACGGGCCTTCCTCTTTTTTGTATCATCGAAACGAGTGTCATAAAAAATAAAATGAATCTTTAAGCATTGGAATGCTGGAAGGACGGCGTCCCTTCTCTCCGCATGTTGGTTCGGGCAGCGTTCCTCCCAAGCGCTAACACGCGAGACTGGGGACGCCGGAGACGGCATCGCTTCACAAACCCGCCTCTAAACCGCCACCTTCATTCTCAGAATAGAAAACCAGATCTCGATCTAGTCGTTTGCGAGCTTACACAAAAAAATCGCGACCCATTGCTGGATCGCGATTTATTTTAAAAATTGAGACGTATCTGCGCGCTAATAAGCGCGACCATCTTTATTCTCGAAGTAATTGATGAAGGCTTTGTTCAACATCGCATAGCCTCCCGGAGTCGGATAATTACCGGTAAAATACCAGTCTCCATTGTTGTTAGGCAGCGCTGCACGCATCTTCTCAACGGGCAAGAATACCACATCTAAATCACCCTGCCATGGAATGTTTTTGGGATAGACAAGATCGCCGATTTTTTTCGAAATTTGCTCGTCGGTGTAACGATCATACAAACGCTTCACGTGGTTGACTTGCTCGACTGCGGGAAGATCCACTTGCGCCAAACAATCGCGATAGACTTCCCTCAAGAGGTCAGACTGGCCATCGTCTTTAATCAGTTGGACCGTCGCCTTAAATGCGATGAACTTACCGAGCTCCGACATATCGATACCATAGCAATCAGGGTAGCGAATCTGTGGCGCAGTCGATGCGACAACGATCTTGCGCGGATTAGTGCGACTAAGAATCTTCAGAATTGACTCTTTCAGGGTGGTGCCGCGGACGATCGAATCGTCGATGCAGACGAGGCTATCATTGGGCTTAACTATCCCGTAGGTAATATCGTAAACGTGAGAGACGAGCTGGGCACGGCCCTTTTCTTGCGCAATGAAGGTGCGGAGCTTAACATCCTTATGGGCAATCTTCTCGCCTCGTGGCCAGTTGCCCATGATCAATTTGTCGATCAGTTGCTCATCTAGCGAGCCATCGGCATTTGCTTTAAGTAGTGCGTCCTTAACTTCCGTGCGACGATGTAAGCGAAGCGCATCGAGTAACCCATAGTACGCGGTCTCAGCGGTGTTAGGCACGAAGCTGAATACGCTATTGGCAAAGTCATTATCGATACACTTAACCACCTGCTCCAACAATGCGCCACCCAGCGCCTTACGCTCGCGGTAAATGTCAGCATCATTGCCTCTCGAGAAATAGATACGCTCAAATGAGCAAGGCTTGATCGGACGCTCTGGTGTGAAACTATCCGAATAGATCGTGCCGTCGGCCTTAATCACCATCGCGGTGCCAGGTTCGAGCTCGCAAACATTCTCGATCGGCTGATCAAAAATCGTCATCAGTGCCACACGCTCGGAGGCGTATGCCACCACTTCGTCGTTTTGAAAATAGAAACACGGGCGGATGCCTTGCGGGTCGCGCATCACGAACGAATCGCCATTGCCGATCAAGCCAGCGATGGTATAGCCACCGTCCCAATTGGCTGCCGCTTTCTTGAGGATACGAATAGGGTCGAGGTCCTGACTGATGATCTTCGGGATAAGCTTACCTTCGACATTCTGATCACGCATTTGGTGATAGATGGCGTCGTGGGCTTCATCCAGATGGAAGCCGACTGATTCCAGCACCGCCTGCGTGTCAGTGCCAAAGATCGGGTGCTGACCACGGTTGATAAGATCGGTATTGATGTCTTTCTCATTGGTAATGGTAAAATTACCAGCGAGCATCAGATTCTTAGTCGGCCAGTTCGACTGGCGCACGAAGGGGTGACAATTTGATGAGGAATACACCCCTGAAGTGCCATACCGCAAATGCCCTAGCAACACTTCACCGCCATAACCAAAGTTCTTTTTTACTGTATCGGGAAACTCTGGATAAATCACACCCGCATCAATTTTCTCCTGATATTCCTTGAGTTGCCCCTCAAAAATGCGCGACAAAGGATTGACCTTGATACTGCGCTCACGCGCCATGTACGCCTGACCAGGATCGACATTGAGCTTCACACAACCGATACCCGCGCCGTCTTGGCCACGATTATGCTGCTTCTCCATCAGGAGGAACAGCTGGTTAAAGCCATACAGCGGTGTGCCGTATTTTTCTTGATAGTAAGCCAAGGGCTTGAGGAGGCGGATCATTGCGATACCGCATTCGTGCTTAAGGAAGTCGCTCATAGGTGGGAAAAGACATGCCGAGGGTAAAAGGCTTTTTTACGCCGTGGCGATGCTAAGTTATAAATTTGTTTTAATTCACCGCTCAAGCCAGTCATAGAGAAGCACTTCGAGCGTCATGTTTTATCTGGATACAACACCACACCTGCGCCTGAAATACCGCGCTTCAACAGATGCTCCGCATTGGCGGGCTCCACATGCACCAGCAGCTTAGATACTTCCGGGTGTTGCTCACGTAGGCGCAGCTTCACCTCGCGCGCGATTCGATGCCCTTTTTCGACCGAGATCCTAGGGTCCACTTGCAGGTGTAGATCGATTTCGTAAACGTCGCCGACCCGCCGCACCCGAAAGTCGTGATAAGCGAGCGCACCGGGCGTCGGCAAAATATGTTCGCGTAAGTCTTCGATCACTTCGCGCTCTGGGGCCGCATCGAGTAGGTCAGAGCACGCCCGCAGAAAGATCTTCGCCGCCTCAAACACTAGGTAACAGCCCAACACCAAGGTGACCGCACCATCCAAAAATGCCCAATCTACGCCACCGAGCCAGACACCCATAAGCGCCACCGCCACACCGATTGATGAAATACTATCCATACGGTGGTGCCATGCATTCGCCATCAACAAGTCGGAGTGCAAGCGCTTCGCCACGCCGCGCGTCCACCAAAACAGTGCTTCCTTGAGCAAAATCGAAACAACCGCTACACAGGTTGCACTGCCCGCAACCGGAGCCGCTCGTGCTCCCGAACGAAAGTCTAACAAAGAGGACACCACCAACGAAATCGAAAAAGCGATCAGAATGCCGCCAATAAAGAATTTCGTCAAACTCACAAATTTGTGATGCCCAAAGTGGTGATTGTCATCCTCCGGACGACGTGCCAACGATAGTCCCAACAGCACTGCGATATCGCTGAGCAGGTCCAACAGGCTATGCAAACCATCAGCAATCAAAGCCTTCGAACCGAGCGACCATCCCGCTATTGTCTTAATTAGCCCCAACAACAGATTTACCCATAAGCCAATCCATGTGATTCGCATGCCATCTTCTGAAATTCGCATCGTACTGGTTCTATCAAAGTCGCTTTGAAATGTCGCGATTATTCCACCGATTGATCAATAAAGCGCCACTATCTGATTGCCAGTAATTCAGTGAACCACCAGATATAATACTTTATTCGTGCCAACACTTAGCAAAGAACTCTACGGCCTACGAGCGACCCTTGATCGCCTCGTCTATTTCCGCGACCCCGATAGGCTCGAAACCGATACGCCGCACGCGTTTATTTACTTCATTACCATCGCCAATCTATCGAATACCTCGGTCAGCCTCAACGGGCGTCGCTGGGTAATCAAAGGCGAGGACGGCCACCAAAACGTGTTCGAAGGCCAAGGCATTGTCGGCAAAGAGCCCACCCTAGCCCCCGGCGAATCGTTCTCCTACAACAGCCACCACACAGCGCTGGGCAACTGTAGCGCGAACGGCTCCTTCCACGGCATTGACAGCGCCGGCGATCCCATTCATGTCCGTATTCCGCCTTTTGAAATGCGGGTGCCTCCTGAATCCCCGCATGGCCAGACAGAGCTCGACCTTAAATAATAGACATGAAACTTACCGACCTCAATCGTCTCGGCGGCATCGGAGCCAACTCCACCTACGTCCAAATCGGCAGCTTTAACATTCTGATCGATGCTGGCCTCAATCCCAAAGAACTCGGCTATCAAGCGATGCCCGACTTCGCGCCAATCGAAGACGTGGAAATGGATCTGATCATCCTCACCCACTGCCACCTCGACCACCTCGGCTCGCTGCCGGTCGCATCTGCACACAATCCAGAAGCCCCCGTCATTACATCGGTGCCAAATATCGAACTTGCGCCGCGCATGCTGCGCAACTCGATCAACGTCATGAAACGCCAACGCGAGGAGCACGGCATCAGCGACTACCCTCTCTTTTTACATCGCGACGTGGTCGAACTCAGCAAACGTCTGGTCGCCCAACGCTATGAACGCGGTGAGATCTACACCAAAGGAGACGATAAGATCGAGGTCATTCTGCACAGCTCTGGCCACGTTGCTGGTGCGGCATCGGTTGAAGTCATCCACGCATGCCGCCGGATCGTCTTTTCTGGTGATGTACTATTTGAACATCAACGTACTCTGCCTGGCGCCAAGCTGCCAACCGGCGACATCGATACGCTGATACTAGAAACCACGCGTGGCGCCAAAGCTCGCGCCGAGGGTATGTCACGCAAGAGCGAAGTCGAGCGTCTGATTGAGCAGATCGACACGATTCTTCAGCGCGGCGGCAGTTGCCTGATCCCTGTGTTTGCCCTCGGGCGCATGCAAGAGCTGTTCAAAATCATTTACGAAGCGCGCAACAGCAATCGCATTCCCAGGACACCGATCTACGCAGCTGGACTGGGTATGGATATTTGCAATTATTTTCATAAGATCCACGAACGCACCAGGCTCATCGATTTTAGTTTTAAGATGATGGAAAAGCTCAACATACGTGCACTCGATCCGAATATGCGCCCTGGCCGCGATCTCCCGCGCAAAGGGATTTACATAGTCAGCAGTGGTATGATGGTGCAACATACACCCTCCTATAAAGTTGCAGCTTCACTTCTCCCACATGCCGACAACGGCCTCTGCTTCGTTGGCTATTGCGATGGAGACACTCCTGGCGGCAAACTCCTCGCTGAAAAAGACGCCGACAGTTTCTTTTTCGAGACCCTCGACTACCTTGCGCCGATCCGTGCTTCGATTGACCGATTTGACTTAAGTGGTCACGCCGACCGCGAGCAACTCTCCGACTACGCAATTCAGAGCAAGGCCCGATCGATCGTACTCACACACGGCGATTCCGATGCACGCGCATGGTTTGAGGAAACACTAAACGAGCGCATGCCCAACAGCTCCGTGCTCGATCCAGAACCACTGCTAGAATATACCGTCTAGCAGATTTAGGGCTGAAAGCATCTGCTCCAATTGCTAAGTCACCAAACTTAAGTTGGAGATGCGACCTAGCAAAGAATGGGATAGGCTTGCCAAATGATTTATCAGTAGCATGCGACATCGAAAAAGTCGTTGTAAAGAATCGCGCATAGCAAACGCTGGTCACACATAGTGTGCTGCCTTGCTTCTCTATCGATCGATAACTAACACTCCGATTTCCGCAAAGCCCCGATCAACGGCATTCTTAGCTTTAGATTTTAGCCTCGTCTGCTCGTTCAAATTACAGTCGGCATCTGCTGCTGAGCTGCAGCCGCAGCCAGCTTTATAAAATGCTCGCTCAATCGAATGAGCTGCAGAGCGAAGAGTGCTGAGGATTTCCGTTGACTTCCTAGAATCGTCTGCGCGTTATCGCGCGCTAAATATACGCCGCCGCAGACAACCACGGCGGGTTTTTCATTCTTTTCTCATGAACGCTAAAAACATCCGAAACATCGCCATCATCGCTCACGTTGATCATGGCAAGACCACACTCGTCGACTGCCTACTACAGCAGAGCGGCACCTACCGCGAAAACCAACAAGTGCAAGAGCGTGCGATGGACTCGATGGATCTCGAACGCGAAAAAGGCATTACTATCAAAGCCAAGAATCTCGCGGTGAAGTGGATCAATCCTAAAGACGGTGAAGAATACACCATCAACATCGTCGACACTCCGGGTCACGCCGACTTCGGCGCCGAAGTAGAACGTGTGATGAAAATGGTCGACGGCGTACTCCTCCTTACTGACGCAGTTGGTGGCCCACAAGCACAGACACGCTGGGTGCTCCGCAAGGCTCTCGACCAAGGCCTCAAAACAATTTGTGTGGTCAACAAAGTCGACCGCGACACCTCTCGCCCAGAATGGGTGCACGACAAAGTGCTTGAACTCTTCCTCGACCTCGACGCCGACGAAGATCAGTTCAACGCCCCCTTCCTTTATGCCTCCGCCAAGATGGGCTTCGCTGACCGCGAAGTCGATGGACCACGCGAGAACATGCTCGATCTCTTTGAGACGATCGTTGACCGCATTCCAGCACCAGTCATCGAAGAAGGCGAATTCCGCATGCTCGCAAGTAACATCGACTGGGACGACTACGTTGGTCGCATGGCGATTGGTCGCGTGCTATCAGGTGAGATCAAAGTTGGACAAACCATTTTCGCACTCCGCAAGGATGGCAAAAAGGACCGTGTCAAAGTCACTAAGATGAAGAGCTTCTCTGGAGCCGGTGATACCGATGACGTGACTGAAGCCGTCGCAGGTGATATCGTTGGCCTTGCAGGTTTCGACGATGTGGACATCGGCGATACTCTTGCAGCCACTGCAGATGCCGAAGCCCTTCCTTTCGTCGAAATCGATCCAGCGACCGTCCAGATGGAGTTCTCCGTCAACAGCGGCCCACTCGCAGGTAAAGACGGCAAAAAAGTAACTTCCCGCCAGATCCGCGAGCGCCTGATCCGAGAAACACAGTCCAACATTTCCATCAGCGTCGAAGACACGGATGACGGCACACGCTTCCTCGTCAACGCACGGGGCTCCATGCAAATCGCCGTTCTCGTTGAAACAATGCGTCGTGAAGGCTTTGAACTCCTCGTCTCCCGCCCGACTGTTCTCTACAAGACAATTGACGGCAAGCAGCACGAGCCATTCGAACAAGTTTGGGTCGAAGTGCCTGAAGAGCATCTTGGCGGCGTCATGGAGAACCTCAGCAAGCGTAAAGGTAAGGTCACTAACATGGAGCACCACAACTCCGGTGTAACCGTCGAAGCAGAGATCTCCACCCGTGGCCTAATTGGTTTCGAGAGCGACCTCGTCACTATGACAAGTGGTCACGGCGTGATGAGCCACTCTTTCCTCGAATACCGTTCACACTGTGGCGAAATCGTCACACGTTTGACAGGGACACTGGTCAGCATGGAGCAAGGTAAAACAATGCCTTATGCGCTCGATATGATTCAAACCCGCGGTAAACTGTTTGTTGGCCCAGGTGAAGAGGTCTATGCAGGCATGATTGTAGGCGAAAACCCTCGCAAAGAAGACATGCCGGTCAACCCTGCCAAGGCGAAGCAGCTCGACAACATGCGCTCCTCTGGTACCGACAAGAGCATCCAGCTCTCACCGCCGATCAAGTTTTCCCTCGAGCGTGCGATCGAATACATCGCCCCCGACGAACTTGTAGAGATTACGCCTCAATTCCTGCGCATGCGCAAACGCATCCTCGACGAGAACGTGCGCCGCAAGATGGCTCGTGCCGCAAAGAAATAAGCAACGCCGGCACAACTTTCAAAAGCCCTCTGAGACTTACAGTCCAGAGGGCTTTTTTGTGCCTTTGATATGTAGGTCTAAAGTGGCCTCGGTCGTGAGACAGTGCTGATATTAATTACCAGCACCACAGCAGCGCTCCCGATCTGACGATCGTGACCACTCGCAAATTACCGACATCCACCAAGCAATTAGTAACGAAAACATTCCAACAGTTTCAGAATGCCAATCTTGATTTAACAGCCATCCCGCACATACTGATAAATAATGAATCCAAGGAGCCTACGCCACCGCCTTGAAAAAGCTGCCAAAGCATTGGTCTTGATTCATAAATGGACACCCAAGGTCAACTGCCTCTTTGACCAAGACAAAGGCGAAAACGGCCACCTGATCCTCAATTTTGATGACGGCGACAGTATCGACATAACCGCCCTAGGCAAAGATCTCGAGAACAGAGGCTACCGTTTCCGAGTAAAGAAAAGTCCATGGCTCGGTCAGGTCACTTACCTAGGCAAAGCCGAAGACAAACCTGCGATCTTGATGACTCTGCCGATCACGAAAGATCGCCTCGCTATCAACGAAGATTCCCCCGAGCAGTCCTATTCGTTTAGATAGACAACTGTAGCCATTAAACGTGGACCATTTCAATTCCGCAACCTACGTATGCAGAGTCACTAGATTCTAACTGCTGTTTCCTGTTTTTTTTAAGATGGACATACCGCTGTTGCTCTAACACATCAGACACCACGCGCTTTTCAGGCGCCGCGCACACATGGCAAACATCGGCAAATTTAATACACTCCGCATCCTAGAACCCTCCGCTCACGGTCTCTACCTAGATGGCGGCGAACACGAGATGATCCTTCTCCCGACACGCTATGTCACCAACGAAATGAGGGTCGGCGACGAAATCGAGGTCTTCATTTACAACGACTCGGAAGATCGTCTAGTCGCCACAACAGAGACGCCATTCGCACGGGCCGGTGAATTCGCCTATCTCGAAGTGGTCAGCGTCAACGAAAGAGTTGGGGCGTTTCTCGATTGGGGTTTGAGTAAAGACCTCTTCTTGCCCTTCCGCGAACAAGGCGACCTCTCTTTCACCGTCGGCGATGGTGCTATCGTCGCCGTCTATGTAGATGAATACACTAATCGTATCGTAGCATCCACCCGGCTGCATCGCCACCTTTCAAACACCACCCCCGCATATGAGCCGAATGCTCCCGTGCATGTGCTCATATACGGCGAGTCCCCGCTAGGCTTCAAGGCCATCATCGATAAGCAGCATCGCGGACTGCTCTACTACGCCGAAACTTCCGACAAGCTAGAGCCTGGCGATCAATTTACTGGTTACATCAAAAAAGTGCATAGCAACGGCAACATCGACCTCCGTCGCGATCCCGCAGGTCGTCAGCGCGCCGATAAGTTCTCCGAAGTCATCATGGAAAAGCTAGTGGGAGCAGACGGTTGCATGCCGTTTAACGAGAAAAGCACATCCGAATCTATCCGCGAAACCTTCGGCATGAGCAAAAAAGCATTTAAACAAGCGTGGGCCGTATTGATCAAAGCCGGAAAAGTGACAGATCGCTTTGAAACAGAATTCTTAACCTTACGCTCAAAATGGGATGGTCAGATGTTTATTGAAAAAATCCCAGATCACTCAACCAAACAGCAACACCGCAAAGGCTAAACCTTACCAGTCCCACACTATGCTTTCATTTAGTCTCTTCGGTATTCCCGTCCGCATTCTACCTTGGTTCTGGATCACCATGGCGCTGATCGGTGGTGGCTTAAGCGCCAATGATTCACTCAGTATACTGCTGGTGCTGGTGTTCATCCTCGCAGGTCTCATCTCAATCTTGGTGCACGAACTCGGGCATGCGCTGACTGTACGTAAGTTCGGTCTGCCCACCGCGATCACGCTACAAGCCTTCGGCGGCTACGCCTCTTTCCCGGCAGGGCAACTGAGCCGCAAGCAATCTTTTCTCGTTACCGCCGCAGGTCCTGCTCTGCAACTAGTACTCGGCCTAATTCTACTCGCCGTCTATTTCTTGGTTCCAATTCCTAAAGAGTCGCTACTCTACACACTTGTAGCTGACTTAGCCGGCATCAGCATCATTTGGGCAGTGCTCAACTGCCTGCCCGTCTACCCGATGGACGGTGGCCAAATGATGGCAGCCGTACTCGGCCCACAACGCGCGCACTTCGTACACCTAATCAGTGCAACTGCTGCGCTGCTCATCGGTTTAGCCGCTTACTTCTTGTTGAATTCTATCCTGTTGCCGTTGTTCATGGCATTTTTTGCATGGCAAAACTGGCAGTCCTTCCAAGCGCGGACGAGTAAGCCGTAGGGTCGCTCTGACAGTGGCGTCGCCGCTTGCAGCAGCCTCATCGTGCTGGTTGATATACAACCGCTGGCCGTTGCAAGCAACGACGTTCGCAGACTCCGCGACTAAGGGCATATTAACCAGCAGAGACTCTAAAATTCACCTACCCACGCCAATACGCGATACGTGTGGCGACTTGCTTCGGTCCGGGCATACCTGGCTTCTCACGTGCATCGAGCGCACGCTTCAGATCAAACACACTGGCCCAATCCTCGCCTAACTTAGGGTGAATCGGCGCGACTTGATCGTAAGGCAATTCATTGAGCGGTGTCTCGAGCTTTTCTGAAAGTCCGACCAGAGCACCAACCACATGATGTGCCTCACGAAATGGTACCGCACGTTCGACCAGATAATCGACCACATCCGTCGCCAATAGCGCAGGATCAGACACAGCTTTTGCGCAGCGCTCTACATCCGCTTCAATTCCAAACATGCTCGCTGCGACGCAGTCGAGTATCAGTTGCGTCTGATCAAACGAATCAAACACTGGCGGCTTATCTTCCTGTAAATCACGGTTATACGTGAGCGGCAGACCTTTGACCATGGTCAGCAGCATCTGCAGGTTACCTGTCAAACGCGCCGATTTACCGCGGATCAACTCAAAGGCATCCGGATTTTTCTTCTGCGGCATCAAACTAGACCCAGTAGTAAACGCATCTGGCAAACGTACAAAACTAAACTCTGCACTGCTCCACAAAATGAAATCCTCCGACAGTCGCGAGAGGTGCACCCCGATCGTCGCACAGGCGGAAGCAAAACTAATAAAGGTATCGCGATCACTGACAGCATCCATGCTGTTTTGCGTAATACGTGGATTACCCTCTGCATCAACGAAGTTCAATTCGCGGGCCACGAACTCGCGATCAATTGGCAGCGTCGTGCCAGCAATCGCGCCCGAACCGAGTGGGCACACATTGGCCTGATCATACACCTCCGCCATCCGTTTGCGGTCCCGGTCAAACATTTCCACATACGCGAGTAAGTGATGTGCCATCGATACCGGCTGCGCGCGTTGCAAATGCGTATAGCCAGGAATAATCACCGTCTGTGTGCGATCCGCGAGATCGACCATCGCCGCGATCACAGCAGTCAGCGACGCATCTAACTTTGTACAAGCATCCTTGAACCAGAGGCGCATATCAGTGGCGACTTGGTCATTTCGGCTGCGCGCGGTGTGTAGCTTGGCAGCGGCAGGCACACGCAATGTCAGCGCATGCTCGATATTCATGTGCACATCTTCCAACGCCATGTCCCAGTTAAACTGACCAGCTTCTACTTCGCCCAAAATCGCTTCCAACCCAGCATGGATCGCATCACGCTCCTCAACAGTGATAATTCCGACGTGCGCGAGCATCGTGGCCTGCGCCTTGCTGCCCTGCACATCAAATTCAGCCAGGCGTTGATCGAACGATACCGATTCGCCGATGCGTAGCATCAATTCTGCAGGTCCCTCTGAGAACCGGCCGCCCCATGTCGCTTGTTTTTGTTCGTTTGCCATATTGGGCAAACTGTTCCCTCCCGACTCGCATTTGGCAAATCTAAAGCATTACGAGATGCAGAAGCGCGAGGTGTTTAAACCACATGCCAATCGAAGTAATTAAAAAAAACCTGTGACACTAGCATTTCTGCCTGTTCCCCGAGGACCACCACCATTCCAGGCACTGGCCCAGTTTTATCTGCAACTTTTTAATCTTCATACTGTTCAATTTTTGCAGCTTGGGACCCAGCGCAAGGCGCGGCCTTTTTTTCCTTTAACAAGAGCTCACGGATCGGATCGCGCTAGCACTTGACGATCCAATTATTCGCTTGCTTGGCTACCTGCGCCCAAGAATGAGATCACCTGCCAAATGTGCACTTCTGACAACCGCATCCTCATTCAAAAGGCAAAACCAATCGGAATAGTACAATTTCGATACGCGCACTACATAACAACCATTTGAACTGCCCTAGGCATGGCCTACCTGGGGTTTTTACTCTCACGACAGATTCATGCAACAAAACCAAATTTGCGAATTGCTGACTACCCGCCGGTTCGCTTCGGCATAAAACGTCGCAGCATTCGGGCAAGTGCATTCAACTCTTCGAACTTCAATAGATATAACAGACCGAAATAAAGTGCCGCTCCAATGGGCACCAACACACCGACGATGACCGCGGCGTTTAATTTATCCGCGAGATCGAAACTCAGTACTAGCGCGTGGCCCAACATGCAGAACAAGCCCATCGCCACACCGGCACAGAGGACTTTAACAAAGGCAACGCGCAACTGCGAAAAACCCACCTCTTCGCGACGCTTGGATAAGGCACGCCAGAGACATGCCGACTGCACCACCGCCGCGAGCACATTGCCAGCCGCCAAGCCGCCCGCACCGTAGAACTGCATCAGCACCACGCCGCAGAGCAAATTGACAAGCAAGCACAGCCCTGCCACACGGACTGGTGTCTTCATATCTTTACAGGCATGTAACCCACGGGTGGCAAACGTCGCCGCGGAGTAAAACGGCAGCCCTAGGCCATAGATCGCAATCAGCGGTATGGTTTGCGCGACGTTCTGGGTGTTAAATGCGCCCCATCGAAACAGCAGCTCCAAAATCGGCCCTCCCAGAACCACTAAACCGATACCTGCTGGCAGCGAAATCCCGACCACCAGACGCATGCCCTGATTCAAAGCGCCAGCGAAAGCATGATCATTTTTATCTGACACTGCGCGTGCCAACAGCGGAAAAAATACGGTGGCCACCGCAACCGTAAAAATACCCAACGGCAACTCCATCAAGCGACTGGCGAGATAGAGCACCGATATAGCCGACTCATCGAGTGAATACGCCAACAGCCGCGACACCAAAATATTAACCTGTAAGATGGCCGCACCCATCAGGCCCGGTAAAAACAATCGCCACAGCTCACTCATCTCTGTTGAAGCTCGCTGCTCGATGCGTGGGCGCCAGCCTTGCCGTGCCAAATCCCACGCGGGCATCAGCAACTGCAACAATCCGCCAAACAACACACCAGCACAAAGCCAGTACACCATCTGTGCCTGATCCTGATTCAGCCATATTCCCGCGGCTAAGGCAGTAATCATCGCGAGGTTGAGCAGTATTGGCGTGCTGGCGGCGATGGCGAAACGCCCAAGCAGATTGAGGCCCGCCGAAACAATCGCCGCAAGACAAATGAAAATCATATACGGCAGCAACACGATCGCCAGCTCTGATCCCAACGCCCAACGGTCGGACATCATTCCGCTGCGGGCCAACAAACCAAATAAAACCATGCCGCTGACAACCAGAGCCGACAGTATGATCAACAAACGCAGCAGCACTTGATTAAAAAAGGCAAAGGCTTCGGAACGTCCCGCGCGCTGCAGCACATCCGAAAAGATCGGCACCAGAGCCGAAGTCAGGGCGCCTTCCCCGAGTAAACGGCGAAACAAGTTTGGCAAAGTAAATGCCAGAATAAACGCATCATTCCAAGCGCTCGCTCCCAGTGCCGCAAAAATAAGAATATCACGTACCAAGCCCAACACGCGCGAGCCGACCGTCGAAAGACTGACAACTACGATATTTTTAAGATTTTTGAACATAACAGGGCGTCGGAGATATACAAAAATCGACCAATAAAAGAAACTACTTCAGAAAAAACTTTGGCAATTGTATATTTCATGCTCTACCAAGATGGTGTTTTTAACTTTTATCTCTGTGGTAGGGTCAATCGCCCTACTTAATGTTACAATAATATCTCTCATTTAAATACGATGCCACTTATCGCTAAACTTGCCGAACGCCTCAAACGTCACCCAAAACGAGTGGTCTTCCCCGAAGGCGCCGATCCACGAATCTTACAAGCCGCCCGTAAATTTGCCACACGCGGGCTGGGCATCCCGATCCTACTAGGTGATCGCGCAAAAATTAAATCCAACGCTGAAAAACTCGACATCAGCCTCGACCACATCCGCATCATCGAGCCACGCCGCAGCAGCGAATGGGATAACTTCGTCAGCAAATTCCAAGGGCTACGTCGCTTCAAGAACATGAACGACAAAGAAGCTGCAGACTATTTGGACAACACCAACTACTTCGCGACTCTCATGCTCGCCACCGGACAGGCAGACGCCATTGTTTCTGGCGCGACCGGTAAAGCATCCAGCTCACTGCGTCCATTATTGCAGATTATCCCTCTACACGAGAACGTCGCCAATATGTCCTCGCTCAACATCTTCGACCTAGAAGACCCTGAGACTGGTAAAGACCGCGAACTGTTTCTAGCCGACTGCGCCGTCATTCCAGATCCCACCGCCGAGCAACTCTGCGACATCGCGGTTACCACGGCAGCGTTAAGCTACCACTTGACCAACAGGAAACCACGCGTCGCGCTTCTCAGCTACACCAGTAAAAGTGTGTCTAGCAGAAATCCGACGGTAGCCAAGATCAAGGCCGCCACTGCAATGGCACGTAAAAAAGCTCAGGAGCTTGGCATTCCCATGGACATCGATGGCGAACTACAGGTCGATGCTGCACTCGACCCCATCGTGGCGAGCAGTAAGAATATTGATGGCACCGTCGCCGGCCATGCCAACGTGCTAATCTTCCCAGATCTACACTCAGCTAACATCGCTTCTAAACTGGTCCACGTGTTAACTCGCGCACGCAACTACGGCCCAATTCTGACTGGCCTAAACAAGCCGGCAGCTGAAATAAGTCGCGGTGCCACTGCCAGCGATATCTTTGGCACTGCCGTGATGGTCGCCTCGCAGGCGATCGATCACAAGCTCCTCTATCCTACTGGAAATGACGACTTGAACGAAGACGTCACCATCATCGAGTAATCTCGATATTGCCTCGATCGCTCCGATATCCGCAAACCGACCAAACGATGCCCCAGTCAGACGACACCGAACTCCTCACCGCCCCCAGGAATACCACAACCAAGCGTATTTTCATTGCTGCGACGCGGATGAACGATGGCAAGACGACTACCAGCTTAGCGCTGTTCGCCGCGTTGCGTCGTTTGACACCGAAGGTTGGTTTTATTAAGCCAATCGGGCAACGCTTCGTTGAAATCGAAGGTCATCAGATCGACGAAGACTCCATACTGCTCGATAAGATTTTCGACGTCAAAGTGCCGATCGGTGCGATGAGCCCGATTGCGATCCATTCGAGCTTCACACGCGAATTCTTGGACGACCCATGCAAGAATCATGCGACTGTTGTCGACAAAATGTGTCGCGCATTCGACCGCGCCGCTTTCGAGAAAGATTATGTTATCATTGAAGGCTCAGGCCATGCGGGTGTGGGATCGGTGTTTAATTTATCCAACGCAGACGTCGCCAAGCGACTCAAAGCCAAAGTCATCATCGTCGCTCGCGGCGGTATCGGTCGTCCAATTGACGAAATAGCCTTAAACAAAGCCCTATTTACGCAAGCCGGCGTTGAAGTAATTGGTGCGATTATTAACAAAGTCGAAGCCGATAAATTGGCGATGATCGAGAAATACAGCCAAATCGCTCTAGAGCGGATGGGCATTCCACTGCTTGGCTGTATTCCGGTCGAAAAAAAACTGACTGTACCGAAGCTCAATCAAGTGGTCGATGAGGTGAATGGCCGCTGGCTAAACGGCCGCGAGCACGGGGCCACAGAGCGAGTCGACCAAGTATTGATCGGTGCCATGGCCGCTAAAGGTCTCGTCGATCTGCTGGAGCGAGGTTCACTGATCATTACCCCAGGAGACCGTGAAGACATTCTGCTCGGCGCCATCGCCGCAGAGAGCATCGCTGGCGAAAAAGTCGTTTCTGGGATCATTCTCACGCGCAATGTGCTTCCGCATCCGAAGCTAATGGAGATGATCGCGAAAACCAACATTCCCGTGATCATCTGTCAAGATGACAGCTATGCTGTGGCATCAAAGATCAACCAGATGACGGTCAAGACTCAGCCCAGCGATACCGATAAGATTCCGATCATTAAGAACCTAATTTCAAAAAACATCGATCTCGATTTAATCCGCAGCGCCTTCCAAACCGATATTTGCATTGCGGGGAGTCTCCCGTCCGCTCAGTAATCGTCATTCCAAACAAGTGCAAAACTTCTGGTATCTTTGCTCGACGCATCAGGCCTGAACAATAAGGCTCTCACAACCCTTTTAAACATGCCAAAGAAAAACGACACACTCACCTTTGAGGACGCCCTTGGCCGCCTTGAAGCGATTCTCGAATCCATGGAAAGTGGTGACACACCACTTGCTGATCTGGTTGCTAAATTTGAAGAAGGCTCGAACCTCTTGAAAAACTGCCAGCAAAAGCTTACAGAAGCGGAACTGAAGATCGAAAAGCTCAATATCAAAACTGGCGAAGTCGAGCCCTTCGATCACGCTAGCACCGAGGTCTAGTCTCAAACGGCACACATCGCGCAACGCACACCAGCATTTTTTTAAGAGTATGGGCCTACTAGAGCGGATTCAATCACCCGACGACGTAAAACAGTTATCCGAGGCAGAGCTACCAGTGCTCGCCGCTGAGATACGCGAACACATCATTTCAGTTACCTCGCAAAACGGTGGACATGTGGGGCCCAATCTCGGCGTCGTTGAGCTGACAATCGGCCTGCACCGGGTCTTCAATACTCCCAAAGACCGCTTCGTTTTTGACGTATCTCACCAAGGCTATGTGCACAAACTCCTCACTGGCCGCAATGGTGCAGCGTTCGACAAGATTCGCCAATGCGACGGCCTCAGTGGCTTTTTAAACCGTAGCGAAAGTGAACACGATGCTTTTGGTGCCGGCCATGCTGGCACTGCACTTTCAGCCGCACTTGGTATGGCCACTGCGCGTGACAAGCGTGGCTCAGACGAGCATGTTGTCGCTCTTTGTGGAGACGCTGCCTTCACCTGTGGCATCACAATGGAAGCGCTCAACAACGTTGCCACCTCGACCAAGCGCCTGATCATCATTCTCAACGACAATAAATGGTCGATCGCCAAGAACGTCGGTGCCCTGCCCCGCTACTTTAACGAACTGATTACTAATCCGCTCTACAACCGCCTGAATGACGATTTCGAGTCGCTGTTGCAAAAAGTGCCAGGCGGCGAAACCATCATTCAGTTCGGCTCAAAGTGGAAGAAGGAGACCAAGGACTTCTTCGTACCGTCCTCACTGTTTGAGAAATTCAACGTGCGCTACATTGGTCCAATCGATGGTCACGACCAGGAGCAGGTCGAGCACTACCTGGAATTTGCCAAACAATCTGAGCAGCCGGTATTATTGCATATTTTGACCACCAAGGGCAAAGGCTACGACGTCGCCACTCAAAACCCCGAACGCTTCCACGGCGCAAGCCCTTTTGACGTCAAGACTGGCAAAGGTGCACCATCGGCCGCCGGTACTGCCCCGAAATATCAAGACGTAATGGGCCGAACTCTGGTCAAACTCGCCAAGCAAGATAAAAGCATTGTCGGCATTACCGCAGCGATGCCAGCCGGCACTGGGCTCAATATTCTAGAACAAGAACTACCGGATCAATTCATCGATGTCGGCATCGCCGAAGAGCACGCGGTGCTCTCTGCAGCCGGTATGGCCACCTCCGGATTTCATCCAGTTTGCGCGATCTACTCGACTTTTTTGCAGCGCGCCTTCGACCAACTCATCCACGACGTTGCCCTGCAAAACCTACCAGTGATGTTCTGTATGGACCGCGCGGGGCTCTCGCCCAACGACGGCGCCACGCACCACGGCCTATTTGACCTCGCTTATTTGCGTAACATTCCAGGTGTAGTCGTCATGGCGCCCTCGAACGAAGACGAGCTTGCCGATATGATGGCCACCGGCATCGCTTATCAAGGCCCGAGCTTTGTGCGCTACCCTCGCGGCGAAGCCATTGGCACGCCGATCAAAGAGATGCCCATAGCCCTCGAAATTGGCAAAGCCGAACGCCTACAAGAACAAGGTGAAATCGAGATCTGGGCAATCGGCTCGATGATCGCCGATGCAGAGCAACTCGCCCAACAGCTTCACGCAAACGGTATTCAAGCCGGCGTGGTCGATGCACGCTTCGTCAAACCACTCGACATCGAGCTACTCCTGTCATCTGCGCAAGACTGTCAACTGATCGTTACGATGGAAGACAACGTAATCAGCGGCGGCTTCGGCAGCGCGATCATGGAAGCACTGCAAGATGGCCACTGCCTCCGCCCCGTCGAACGTATCGGCTGGCCCGATGTATTTGTCGAACACGGCAACTCCGTGGCAGCCCTGCGCAAGCGCGTCGGCATCGACCCCGAGTCGATTCTACAAAAAGTGCTCCAGCGCTACCGCGCACTCGGCGACTGACAGAACCTCAGGTAAGTAGAATTGAGTGTGAGAAGTGCGTGGCAATAAGGCGCGCGGTTCGGAAATAACATCGAAGATTACGCATTAAACCCGCTCGCCACGAAAAACTGTAGGGACTGGCTTTATGCCATGCCCTCGCGCTAAAGCGGACTCACTTCCGTATTTAATCTTTCCAACAACTGCAGTCGCCTTTTATCTACCGACATGCAGCAATTAAAAATGCGCCTACTTCTCGCATTCATCCTCGTACTCGGCAGCTCGGCGCTGAAAGCGGATGTGACGCTCCCTAATATTTTTGGTGATCACATGGTGCTCCAACGCGAACAAGCCAACCCCGTATGGGGTAAAGCCGACGCCGGCGAGCAAGTCACCGTATCGATAGGCGGTCAATCGCATCAAACGACGGCCAACAAACATGGACTCTGGCGTGTTAAATTGGATCCAATGGAGGCAAATAATCAACCACAGCTGCTTCAGGTGTCAGGTCTCACAAATAAGGTCTCACTTGCAGATGTCCTCGTCGGTGAAGTCTGGATTTGCTCTGGGCAATCCAACATGCAGTGGCCACTCACTAATACCTACAATGGAGCTGTGGAGATCGCATCCGCCAACCACCCGCAAATCCGTCTTATTTCCGTGCCGCAAGTCGGCACACAAGAGCCACAAGACAACTTCAACGGCGCATGGAGCGTATGCTCGCCGGAGTCTGTCGGTAACTTTTCGGCAGTCGGCTATCTTTTCGGCAGTCGCATCCACAGCGCACTCGGCGTACCAGTCGGCCTGATTGACAATGCTTGGGGCGGCTCAGCTGCCGAAGCATGGGTGCCGCGCAATGCGCTGGAAACAGACGGCGGCTACGCTGCACTGCTCAACTCGTGGGATACAAAAGTCGCCGCTTATACAGACGAAATGCACGCGGCCAAGGTTGCCGAATATAAAGCATGGCTGAAGGCTGCTAAACCAGGGAAGGCAAAGCGTTCTCCTAGAGATTTTCGCGCTGGCCAACATCGTCCAGCCAACCTGTTTAACGGCGTATTGAATCCCATCATTGGATACGGCATGCGAGGCGTCATTTGGTATCAAGGCGAGTCTAACGCTGGCCGCGCCACCCAATACCGTGACCTCTTCCCACTAATGATTAGTGCGTGGCGCGACCTCTGGCAGCAAGGCGACTTTCCGTTCTACTGGGTGCAACTCGCCGACTACCTGGCAGAAGACTCCGAGCCAAGCGACAGTGCCTGGGCCGAACTGCGTGAAGCACAAACAATGACGCTCGCCCTACCCAATACCGGGCAAGCTGTAATCATTGATGCCGGCGAAGGACGCGACATCCACCCACGCGACAAAGCCACTGTCGCCAATCGCCTGGTCCGGCTCGCACTCGCCAACGATTACGGCTATTTAATCGATGCGCTCAGCCCACGTTACGCATCCATGCAGGTCAAGGACAGCGCCATCGCCCTCACCTTCGCTCATGTCAGTGGCCAAGGGCTTTGCTCATTCGACATTAAACAGCCGATTGGTTTCACGATCGCTGGCGCAGACAAGGTCTTCGTCCAGGCCGATGCCAAGATCATCGGTAAGAATAAAGTGCACGTTTCCAACGCGAATGTATCGAACCCAGTCGCGGTGCGCTATGCATGGGCCAACAACCCAAAGGCAAATCTACAAGATCGCAACGGCTTGCCAGTCACTCCATTCCGCACGGATGACTGGCCGGGCATCACCGCCAATGCAGTCAAATAAAATTTAAACGGGTCACACTATGCGCAACAGCCCAGGGTTATCAGCACGCTACAGCGAAAGCTCGGCAAGCTGAAGTAACTCAATCTCGATACGATGCAAAACGATTGCACCTTCTCCGATTGTCGTAGCTATCGCTACACGCTGCTGCATCGCTGGGATGAGCTATTTGAGCGTCGTCGCGCGCTCTTCATCTGCCTCAACCCATCGACTGCCGACGAGAACAAACTCGACCCGACACTTACGCGGATCAAATCATTTTGTGGGCGACTGGGTGCCAACGAGTTCTTGATGCTTAACATCTTCGCCTACCGCGCAACCGACCCGAACGATATGATGGCAGTCGAAGACCCCGTCGGTTCTGAGAATGACACACAGATTCAAGCAGCGATCAACGAAGCCTATGCGCTCAACAATG
>JABJQI010000125.1 GCA_018663485.1 Opitutia bacterium | reverse complement strand
GGAAAAATGAACGTCATTTGTTGCCAGGCGCATCAAAAAGACACCGAACATTCCATCCATCAATGACAACCCATCAACGGACAAGCCGTCCCAAGGACGCCAATAACTGTAACGCATGCGGCGTATCGGAGTGCACGCACAGGGTCTCCCCCGTCAGCGCGATCGATTGACCGCCTTCAACGGCCATCTGGCCGCTCTCCAACCACTGTTGAATGCGCTCCACAGCAACCGCCACCTCATCGATCACCGCGCACGCTTGGCCGCGCGGCATCAGCTGTCCGTCGGCGGTGTAGCCGCGATCGGCAAACAGTTCCTCCCAAACGCGGATCCCTGATGCCCGAGCGAGCGGCGCAAATGTCCCACCTGCCAGCGCAAAGATACCGACCGAGGGCTGCATCAATTGGATCCGTCGAAGAAAGACTTCAGCCAGCTCGGGGGCTTGCTCGACCGCATGATACAAGGTGCCGTGCAGCTTGACATAACTCACCAGCACGCCGACCTCCGCTGCGACACGAGCAAAGCTTTCGAGCTGATCACGTAACAACGCGTCGAACGCCGCAACCGAAGGTAAGGCAGCGCCACGACCACCGGCAAACTCCAGCCCTGGGTGTGCGCCCACCCGCACGCTATAACGCTTGGCCAATTCTAAAGTCGCCCGCGTTTTCTCAAGACTCCCTGCATGCGCCCCGCAACAAATATTCGCAGCACCGACCAGCGCCATCAGCCGTTCGGTTTGCGCCACGCACTCATCCTCCCCTAGATCACAATTTAAAATCAACGCCCCCATTTGCATTCACTTAGCTAACTAAAAATCCCAGTGGCAACCGCATTTGCTGCATCCAATCAAACAAGTCAACGCCCTCGGCTCCCGATCTTTGCCGTCACCCAGATTAATTTACCGACCTCATGACCGACGCTCTCTCTACAAAGCCCTTACGCCGATGAGCCAAAGGTCCAGGCATCGAAATAGCAGCCTTACAGAAAATAAGTGGAGCCTTTAATTTTCAATATTTTACTACCGCCATCGGATCCCTCTGATGAATCCTTCAGTACCAGGCAAATTTCCTATACTTTGAGGTGAGCTTCAAATAGCTTGTTCGCTGCATGTATACACTCAGGACATACCAACAAGAAGCGGTAGATAGCACTCTCAATTACTTCAGAAAGCGACCCAACCCTGCGGTGATCGTGCTGCCTACGGGTGCAGGTAAAAGTTTGGTAATTGCTGAGTTGGCTAAAATAGCCAAAGGCCGCGTATTGGTGCTCGCTCATGTGAAAGAGCTGGTTGAGCAAAACCATTTGAAGTATGAAAGTTATGGCCTACATGCGGGGATCTATTCCGCGGGATTGAATCAAAAAGATAGCGAGCAGAAGGTCATATTCGGTAGCATCCAGTCGGTCGCTAAGGCTAAAGATGCCTTCTTTAAAGATTTCACACTCGTCGTGATCGATGAATGTCACCGCGTCGGCCTAGAGCCAGACAGTCAATACGCGAAAGTCATCACGCAGCTCAAGCTGAACAATCCGCGTATTTGCATCTTGGGGCTGACCGCCACCCCGTATCGCTTAGGACTCGGCTGGATCTATAATTACGCACTCCGCGGGGAGACAAAAACTCAGGATCTTCGCTTTTTTAAGCACTGCATCTACGACCTGCCACTGGAGTATATGATCAGCAACAAATATCTGACGCCCCCCGTAAAGGTAGACATACCTGTGACCTCTTATGACTTCTCAGAGCTCATAGAAGGTGGCCAATCTTACACAATGGCTCAATTAGAGGAGGCGCTTCACAAGCAAAGACGACTCACGCCCCTGATTATCAAAAACATTATTGATATTACGGAGAGCGACCAGCGGCAGGGCGTGATGATTTTCAGCTCAACAGTGAAACATGCGCAGGAGATTATGAATCATCTTCCGCCTGAACAGGCCAGGCTGGTCGTGGGAACCACCGAGCTGAGTGAGCGCGATCAGATCGTGCATGATTTTAAGAAAAAAGCGTTTAAGTATTTAGTGAACGTATCCGTGTTGACGACCGGATTCGACGCAGCGCATGTCGATGTGATCGCGATCCTACGCCCAACGGAATCGATTAGCTTGTATCAGCAAATCATTGGCCGCGGTTTGCGTTTGGACACAAATAAAAAGGATTGTCTGGTGTTAGATTACACTGGGATGGGGCATAGCATTTTCAGCCCTGAGATCGGCGCAAAGAAGCCGACATCGGAATCAGTCGAAGTCCAAGTACCCTGCCCCGAATGTGGATTTGTAAATGACTTCTGGGGAATCGTCGACGAAGATGGCAATCTGGTGGAACACTTCGGGCGGAATTGTCGGGGGGGGCATGTCAATGCGGACACCTACGAATTGACGCCGTGCGACTATCTTTTTCGGTTCAAGATCTGCACCCAATGCTCGGCTCAAAATGATATCAGCGCTCGTGATTGTCGCAGCTGCGGCTGTGTACTGATCGACCCCGACACAAAGCTCAAACAGGCGAGGCTCTCTAAAGACGCCCATGTGCTCACCCCGGATTCGATTGAGATGCTGGAGCGCGTTGACAAAAAAGGAACGCCCTACCTGCAGGTAAAGTATTACGATTACGACGCACAGTTCGTCGCTGAAATGTACTATTTAAACAATGCCACCAGTCTGAAGAAGTTTGCTATCAACTTTCTGAGATCACACATGCGAAAGCCTGAATTGAAGCTCAATATCAGCTCGGTGAGCGACGCAGTCAAACTACGACCACAGCTGCGTATGCCTTCCTTTGTGATCGCTCGCAAACAGGGGAAGTTTTGGCGGGTGACCGAAAAAATATTCAGCGAGGAACTTTGACCTTACTTTTCAAAGCCTTACACAGTACTAAAGAGATGAGGATTAAAGGGTTTGCATGTTAGGTTAGCCTTTTGTTTCACAACATTATATTTATGCTACAGAATGGTTCAAAACGTATCACATCGATTAAGGGAATCGCTAAATTAGCGGGCTATTCAATCGCGACTGTTTCTAACACTTTAAACGATAAAGGACGGATTCGGCCAGAAGTTCGCCAACATATTTTAGATATTTGCCAGAAACACGGCTACATCCCCAATTCTGCGGGCAGAAATCTGCGCCGCCAAAAGAATGAGACGATTGGTCTAATGTTTTACCCATCAAGTTCGGCGATTTTTCGTAATGTCTACTACGCGGAAATCATGGAGGCACTGGAATTTGAGTTGGAGCGCGCTGGATACGACCTGCTCTTATCTGGGCACGACAGCTCCATTGAGCATAGCGTATCGCCACGATTTCTGCGCCAAGGTAAAGTCGACGGAATCATTCTATTAGGTCGTTTTCCCCGCAAGCGGGTCATAGCACTCAACGACTATGGCATACCCTTAATGCAGCTGGATGGCTTTCGTGAATTATTAAAGGTTGATTATGCCACGTCTGACGGCTACTCGGCCTCCGAGCAGATCGTCGATCACTTAGTCAAACTGAAGCACCGTCGCATAGCCTTTGTGGCCTATAATCACGAGGATACCAACGCAAAACAACGTGAAGCGGGATTCCTTGCTGCTGTCGGGAAGCATCAACTATCCTTTGCCGAATGCAGAAATATACGGGATATCGGTAACACCGCAGAGGCTTATGAAATGATCAAGTATATGCTTGAATCGAAAACTCCGCCGACGGCAATAGTCGCGGTTAATGATACTCTCGCGGTTGAATTGGTCGATTTGCTACAAAAAGACGGCTACTCAGTTCCGCAAGATGTAAGTGTCTTCGGTTTTAACGATGACGCAGATAGTAAAAATTCCAAGCCGCAAATCTCGACCGTACGTATTGACAAAATCAAGCTCGCCCAAACTGGTGCGAAAATGATTATCGATCGTATTGAAAACCCGGAACTTTCTCACCAAAAAGCCTCACTTCCGACCGAGCTGATTCATCGTGCTTCGGTCGCTGTAGCCAAACGCTGAGGCGTGAGGCCTCGATGATTCATTACTGATTTCCCTATTTCAGGAGGGCTTAGCAGAAAAAGTATTTTAATACCGAGAATTAATATTTTCGATAGCCTCAATTCCGCCGATTTTAATCTAATTCAATCACTAAGTACAGCATGACGAATAACGAAGTGATGAAAAGCGTGCGCTACACGCTAGAAATTAAAAACAAAGAAGTGCTGCAGATGATCCAATCAGGTGGCGTAGAACTGACTATTCTCGATGTGGTGAATCTCCTCAAAAACGAAGAAGATGAAGGATATCTCGGATGCCCCGCGAAAACCATTCACGCATTTTTAGATGGACTGATTCTACAACGTCGCGGACCGAGCGATGGACCCGCTAAAAAATCCCCCACTTCAACCATCGATAACAACACGATCCTAAGGAAATTGCGTATTGCCTTTGATATGAGAGATACTGATCTCATTGCCACCATAGAAAGCGTAGGACTGCGCATTTCTAAGAGCGAACTAAGCTCCCTCTTCCGGGCACCGTCCCACAAACATTTCATGAAGTGCGGTGATCAGTTCCTGCGTAATTTCCTCAAAGGACTCACTCATCGGTTTCGCTCAAACGAAGCTCAATAGATTTTGAAAAGACTAAAGAAATGATCAAAATCTCTAATATCCGCTTCGCTCAAGACGGACAGCCGCAAAACTAGGACAGCTGTATAGAATTTGCCTTTTGAGTGCCTTTGCGTGATCAAACCACAGATCTTCAGATGAGGATACAACGGGGTCGAAAGATCGAGGAGATCAGTTAATTCTGGTGGATAATGAGGCAGAAGAATATCCCAATTTCACTCCATCGATACGTCTCGACTTTATTGAGTAAATCAAAGCTTATGATTCTTTAACAAACCTGACCGGGACAACTATGAAATTATTAATACGCAATCTGAATCGACTTACTACAGCAGCAGAACTTGAAAAGTTGTTTCAAGAATTTGGCACTGTTCAAAAATGCAGTTTGGTAATGGATCAAAAGAGTGGAACGTCTAAAGGTTTTGGTTTTATTGAAATGCAAAAACCTGGTGAAGCTAAAGCTGCCGTTAAAAACCTAAATAACAAAACTGTTAACGGCCTGAAGATCCGCGTGAAGAAGGCTGAGACTCAACAGGAAAAGCATCGTAATTCAAGTGACGAGTCTTCAAATCGAGACCGGCCATAGGGTAGCGCCGTTTTGCATAAACATCTCTGGCCTCAGCAGGGAGACAAATCTAACAATTGATGGGACAAAAAAGGGCCCTTTCGCTACTTTTTAATTGTGAGATTTAATCAAGCGACAGCCCTGACGCGAAGCCCTCACCGCAATCTCTAACTACATAAGTTAAATCCTATTTTCGTTCCCGGTCGGCATTGTGCCAACCAATCCAAATCTGCTTCTCGTAGAATCGCAATTTTCGCATAGCCGCCAACCGTCGGGCCGTCGACCATGGTCACAATCGGCAGGCCACTCCCTGGAATTTGAACGCTCCCCGGTAGCACTGGCTCGCTACGAATTGAATCAGGCACATTAAGCGCTGGTCCTTCTAGGCGAAAGCCAGTCCGATCCGAACGCGGCGACACAGTCCACTCTGACGACACGAGATCGGCACGTGCTTGAGACGAAAACAAATCAAACTGCGGCCCCGGCAATAACTCGAACTCCATCGGTCTTGAGAAATCGCGTTGTAATTCAGCCGCGAGCACGCGCCGCCCCACCCGCTCATATTTAAACGACGACGCGGACGTCACTGCTGACAATTGAACTCCACGCTCTAAGGGCCTTCCCAATCCATTACGTGAATCGACCGAAGCACTGCCGAACCATCGATCTGCATCAAATCCTCCCGGCACCGCAACGTAAGCCCACAAACCTGATCGATTCATTGGAAACTGCAGTACCGTACCGGCAGAGACCGCGCACGCCGTCCATGGAGCAATCGCACAGCCTAAATCAGCACCTGCAATTGCAATCCATGTATCTTCCAAAACGCGCAACTTCGCACCTTGCATCAAAACCTCCAGCACGGGCGCATCTGCACGATTACCCAGTAATCGATTCGCCGCCGCAGCCGAACTACGATCCATCACTCCGCCTGGAGGCACGCCAAAACGGCGCCACCCGGGGCGGCCGTAATCCTGAACCGAGAGCCCAACTCCCGTGGATATGATTTCAATCACAGGCATACTAGATCACCAAAAATTTAACTGTATCCCCTGCGGCCAACGCAAAGACCTGGCGTGCATCACTCACGGTGCCACGCGCCTGTTCAGCTTGAAACAACGGAAAATCAGTTCGACCCAACAAGTGCCACCCTCCAGGACTGGCCACCGAATAGATTCCCGCATGACTGCCACCGATGGCAACGGACCCCGGCTCGATTCGATCACGCGGCGAAGCCTTGCGCTCCAAGTGCAAACGTTCATCCAGCCCATCCAAATAGGGAAAGCCCGGCGCGAACCCCATCATCCGCACTCGATACTCCGGCGCCGAATGAATCGCAACGACCTCTGCTTCACTCAAACCAGTCGCGACTGCCACCGTTGCTAGATCTGGGCCGTCATAGCGCACAGGCACTTCGATCCGTCGCGAATGATTTGAACCGTCCAGTATTTGACACTGCAAACCAGACAGCCATTCATGCAACAAGCCTTCAGATTCAGGCCACTGAAACAGTATCAAAAGATTGTCAGCACCTATGACGTATTCATCAAAACCATCGGGTGGAGTCATTGACAACGCTTGCTCGATCACAAACCGCTTCGATATGCTTAACTGATCCAGCAAATAACCGCGCTCTCCATACGGTCGAATACGCGCACCCTGAAACAATCTGCTATTAGTTTTCTGAGCCATCAAGCACCGACCATAGTGGCCGCAGCACAGAACGGAATCGAAATCGGTTACCGACGGAAATCTGTAGATGGCGCAGCAACTCGCGACCACTCATGAATATATGATTAGCACTCAACGCTTAGCATCGAGAATAGGCGCAACCGTTTATTGGTTAATTACACTCTAAGATTCACAGGCGCAACTGAGTCTGTAAACTACTTCCCACATGCCACTCATCGAACAGTCTAGCTACCATGCCCCCTTCGGACTCTTTAATGGGCATTTACAAACTCTCTACCCCGCACTCTTCCGCAAGGTTCCACTCATCACAACCGAGCATGAGCGGATCACGACACCTGATGGCGATTTCTTGGATTTAATCTGGACCAAGGCCCCGCACTCCACTCGTTTAGCAATTCTCACGCATGGGCTCGAAGGGAGCGCACACGCGGCCTACTTACAGGGCATGGCGCGCGCATTGGCTACAGCAGGATGGAGCGTGCTAACTTGGAACTTGCGCAACTGCAGCGGCGTGCCCAACCACCGAATACGCTCTTACCATAGCGGCGCGATCGATGATCTGCAGACTGTGATTGAGCATACTGCACGGACGGCATCATTCGAAAAAGTCGCTCTAGTGGGCTTTAGTCTCGGCGGCAATCTCATGCTAAAATTACTGGGTGACACTGCGATGCAGCTCGACCCCCGCATACAAGCTGCAGTCGCACTTTCCGTGCCGTGCGATCTGGCCAGTAGCTCGGAGCGGCTCGAACATATTAGCAACCGGCTCTACATGCGGCGCTTCCTCAAATCACTCCGCGGCAAAGTACGTGAAAAGATGCAACGCTTTCCAGGCAAAATTATCGATGACGGACTTGATCAAATGCGCACCTTTCGAGAATTCGACGGCGCCTACACAGCACCGATTCATGGCTTCAAAAGCGCCGACGATTATTGGCAGCAATGCAGTTGCACCACAAAGCTACAGGACATTGCCATCCCAACGCTGCTAATTAATGCGCAAGACGATCCGTTTCTAACGCCGAGCTGCTATCCGATAGACAAAGCCAAGAACAGCGCATCGTTTCATTTAGAAATGCCTAAACAAGGTGGCCACATCGGCTTTGTTCAATTCAACCAGAATGGGTCTTACTGGTCCGAGCAGCGTACAGTCGAATTTCTAGAAACGGCACTCTCGAAATAATACCAATCGGCGATCGGCGATTACTTTTGAATCGGCCGAAAAAAGACCGCCTTGGTGTTATTATCCAAGCGCACATCGTCCAGCGGCTCTTCCGTTACGACCTGAGCAGCGATGTTCAGGCTGTCTGAGGAATCTATCGAAGGCACCTGGGTATAAACTTTTCGAGTTGTCGTTTGGCCAGGACCAAGTGTGCCGATGGTAAAATCGACTGGCTCTCCTTCGCCCACAATAACCGTCAACGTGGAAGACGTCAGCCAAGACGTGCCACGGTTTTGCACGATTACCTCGACCGGCATCGTGGTCCCGGGCAACGCATCAGCAGGCAGGTATATTTCAGCGAGCGCCACATCCAGGATCGCAGCAGTGTCACGCTCGCGTAATCGATCCCAATTGACCACACCTGCGCCATAGACTGGATCGACACCTGGTGCACCGGCCTCGTCGAGAGTGCGTCTCATCAAATCGACCACTTCCTGGTGACTACGCGCAGTCTCCGACGAAAGGATCGAAGCCAATGTGCCAGTCACAAAAGGAGCGGCAGCGGATGTGCCGGAAAACAACATCGTACCGCCATTTTCTTTGGCAGCTAGCACGCCGACGCCTGGCGCAGCGAAATCGATCGAACTGGATTGATTCGGAAAGAGCGCCTGTCGCCCAATGCTATCCACTGCAGTCACCGAGAGCACCTGCGGATATGCGGCAGGATATGGCATCTGCGTATAACCATCGTTGCCAGCGGCAGCGACCATGATCACGTCATGATCTTCTGCATAACGAATCGCCTCGCGCATCAGCTGCGTATCTTGATACACGCCCAAGCTCATGTTCAGCACATCGACACCCAGGTCCACCGCCTGAACGATGCCCTCGACTACGTGAAAGCTATTGCCCATTCCCTCATCATCTAGAACGCGAACCACTAACAGTTCTGCTGCGGGAGCGATCCCCTCTGAACCTGTGATGATCGAAGCCACGGCAGTTCCATGTGCCGCACCAGGACCAGCCACACCGCCGCCAGCCAAGTCAATGTGCACAATATATACATCATCAAATTGTGGATGTGCTTCGATACCTGAATCCAAAACCCCAACCAGTACCCCCGAACCATCCCCTTCAACTGGACCGCCGACAATGGATCGAGCGGACTGATCAAATGCACGCAACTGCGCATATTGCTCGGGCGCCACTCCAATTGGTGGCAACGGGCGCTGCACACGATACGAAAAACTACCCTCGCCGCCATACAATCCCGGATTCGGCCCTGACATCGCATCTTTACCAATGCGCACGACCAGTAACTCATCGATCTGCCCGAGCGGAGCCAAGCCTGCCTCGGTCAGTGTGCTCAAATACTCCAGATAATCTTTACGATTGGTAAAATGCATCACCATCTCGGCCGGAATCGCGTCCTCAGGAAAAACGACATCCCAAGTTGCAGATATTCCCTCGCGAATCTCCGGGAAATCAATCACCACCTCACCAGAAAATGTATCTGTAATAATACCCTGCCCCACCTCGCCAGATTGCCATTTTGATAAGAATAGGCCAATGCATGCACCGACAAACATCAGAAAGCACCAAATCAGGAATCCACGAGTAAATTTCATTACATCTTTAATTAACGCAAAAAACGAGAAAAACAAACTCGATTCACAATGCATTTATAGTTTCAAACGACACAAAGTTACAACGCATGAAAATACTTTGCTTAAAACATATCGCATTCGAAGGCCCAGGCACCTTTGCACTCTGGGCACAATCACGAGGCCATGATCTCGAAGTCGTTTCCGTCTACCAAAATCAACCACTCCCGGGAGCGGAAACATTCGATGCGCTGCTCGTGATGGGCGGCCCGATGAACATCCATGAAGACGCAATCTATCCATGGCTGGCCAAAGAAAAATGCCATATCCGTGATGCGATCGCAGCTGATAAGTATGTGATTGGCGAGTGTCTCGGCGCACAATTGATCGCACATGCACTCGGAGCCACCGTCAGCAAAAGTGCGGACAAAGAAATCGGCTGGTTCCCGATTCGTTCGAGTGAGAATTGCCCAGACTCGCTGCCACTCCCCGACAAATTACGCGTTTTACACTGGCATGGCGATACGTTCGAAATTCCAG
>JABJQI010000158.1 GCA_018663485.1 Opitutia bacterium | reverse complement strand
TTTGCAGCAACTAGGTAATTCGGTCATTGTGGTTGAACATGATGAAGCGATGATGCGTGCCGCAGATTTACTGATTGATATGGGACCTCTAGCCGGTGAACACGGCGGCGAAATCGTCGCCTGCGGTACGCTGGCGCAACTGCGTATAAACAAGGCATCGATCACGGGCAAATACTTACGCAAGAGTATGCCGCACCCCTTACGTGCGGCACATCGTGCACTCCCCGCGCATTGGAGCACTCGCAAAAAAAAGAGCAACGAACAATGGATCAGTCTAGAAGGCGCAGCCTTGCGTAACCTCAAGGGCTTCGATGTACAAATCCCCAAGCAACGCCTGACCGCAATCTGCGGCGTCTCCGGTGCCGGCAAGTCCACCTTGACCCGCGACTTATTAAAGCCACTGGTCGAGTTCGCGATCGAGATCAAATCAGCTAAGCTAACTCCCAAACAAACTCCCCAGCTGTTCAAGGAGGGCTGCACAAAAAGCGGGATGGTCTTCAAAGCACTGCACGGAGCAGAAACTGTGCGAAAAGTGATCGAGGTCGATCAATCGCCGATTGGTAAAAACCCTCGCTCCACACCCGCCACTTACATCGGTGCGTTCGACATCATCCGCGACATCTACTCTAACCTTCCCGAAGCGCGCGCACGAGGCTACAGCACTGGCACCTTCTCGTTCAACACTAAGGGCGGTCGCTGCGAGACCTGTAAAGGTGCAGGCCGTCTGAAGCTAGAAATGAATTTCATGCCTGACACATATGTGACTTGTGAGGATTGCAACGGCCGACGCTACGGCGCCGAACTCGACGAGCTGCGCTGGAATGGCAAAAACATCGCCGATGCCTTACTCATGAGTTTCGAGGAAGCCGCCGAATTCTTCAGCTTCCACACCGGCCTAAAAGGCCTACTCGATGCCATGGTCGAAACTGGACTCGGTTATATTAAACTAGGTCAATACTCGCCCACTCTTTCTGGCGGCGAAGCCCAACGCCTCAAGCTCGTCAGTGAACTCGCCAAAGGCATGCCCACCTTTAAAGAACGCCAATACAATAAAGGCCAAGGTAACCTCTACATCTTAGAAGAGCCCACTATCGGGCTGCACCTCAGTGACGTCGAGCGTCTGATCGAATTGTTGCACCACCTCGTCGACAAAGGCCACACCGTAATCGTCATCGAGCACCATTTGGACGTGATCGCTGATGCCGACTATCTGATAGAGATCGGCCCTAACGGCGGCGATGCGGGTGGTGAGCTGCTCTATCAAGGTTCAGTCGAAGGCATTAAACAGACAAAGACTAGCGTGACAGCTCCATTCCTGAAAAATTGTTAAAAGTGACTGACGTATGGCTAAAGCTGCCCCCAAAGAAAACCAACTAATAAATTGGAATAGGCAGTTTCTTCAAACACTCTCCTAGCTATCATGTCCACATCCAACCTAAGCTCTCTCGATCTCAGTAAAGAATTCCCACGCAGCCCACGCGCGACGCTTGCTGGCTACGTTATCGCTGCACGCACACTCGACAAGTGCCGAGCGTTGATCGCCGGGACTGCGGGCGAATATCACTTCGATTGCCCACTCGACCAGCTCTTCCTCACTTTTGCAGGGATCCCTGCGGAGAACTTTAAAGCCTTCGCCGCAACAGGTGCCGATGATGCCGCTGTAGCCGAGTGGATCCAAGCCAACGGTATTGATCACACACAAGGGGCATTGGTACAATGGAACAACGATCTACGCAGCAAGCGAATCAATGAGATGCCGATCGAGCTTCAGGTGTATCTTGAAGGCTACATCGCAGAGTTCATCCCTGCCGAAAAAATCGTTTACACCTGGTTCGACGTCTACGACATCGAAGAGCAGCGTCTCTAGTCTTCGCTGACAGGTTGCGTGGCGGCGCCAGCTCAAATCGTGCGGAATATCCAGAATTTTGCGTAATTCGAAGAGTTTCTTAAATTCTCTGAAAATAAGGATTGATCTTCGCGCCCAGCCCGCTTTCTTCCTCGGTATTGGTATGGAGAAGTGGCTGAGTGGCCGAAAGCGCTTCTTTGCTAAAGAAGTGAGCCTCAAAAGGGTTCCATGGGTTCAAATCCCATCTTCTCCGCCATCTTTTAAAACCCGCGAATCACTCGCGGGTTTTTTCTGTACGCTCATCTAGGCCTAGTGATGACGATTTAGCCAATTAGGGTATTCAGCACGGATGTGGCAGAACCGCGAAAGCGCCCCTCAGCAAGCAAACTAGGTATTCTCTGTTCTAAAAACCAGACAACTCAGAACTTTAAAAATCCCAGTATTACCTAAAGCAAACGAGTCGCAACAGCCAAACAATGCTAACCATAATCCACGTAGTCAGCGAACGAAACTACTAACGCAGGCAGCGCCATCAATTGGATGCAAGCGACTTAAAAACCACGCAGAGCGCAGATAAACCAGTCGATCGACACTCAGGAATCATCGCCGCCACCAGCTGCTCGAACCGGCACAGCTGTATCAGAGCGATTTTGCCGGAATTGAAAGCGGTTGATCTCGCGCAGCGAAAGAGTCTCTCCGGTCTCCGCAAAACGCTTCGATTTCTGCAGCATTCCTTCATACATACGTTTATTCTCGATTTTTTTTAATGTCGAATTTGTGCTAATCTGGGCCTGACGCTCGAGCTCGGCTAGGCGTCCATTCCACTGGGAAATATCCATCGATTTAGTGTCAAATTCGATAATATTAGAATTAAAGCGCTTTTTATCTTTAGATTCTGTTAGCGAAATATTCGATTTTTTCGAGCCGAGTGAGGAATAATGTGATTCCCATTGCTTAAAGGGGAACGACTTCTGCATAACATCTGACTTCTGAATGCCCGACCAAGATTTCTGCTCGAAGCGCTTTTGCGACAGGTTTTTTTCCTGCTTATCGTATATATCTACGGCTGATATCTCAGCCCGTAGGTATGCGACGGTCATTAAAAATGCTAGGGCGATAAAAAAAAATAATGGGGCTCGAATGCGCATATAAAAATATCAAAAATAAAGAACAGCACCTAATATATCAAGCTAAACAGCTCAATCGTGCGATTCGAATCAGTGCCACTCGACGCTTTGCAATATTGACTGAATGTAAACGACTCTTCTAAATCCGCGGTTTTCTATAACATGGCAACTCAGAATACAGACTACGACTTTTCCGCAATCGAGCCAAAATGGCAAAATTTCTGGGAACACAAGGCAACTTACACAGCGAAGGACTTCGAGGACAAACCAACCTTCTACATTCTCGATATGTTCCCTTACCCCTCCGGCGCGGGTCTGCACATCGGCCATCCCGAAGGCTACACTGCTAGTGATGCGCTGAAGCGCTACAAAAAAGCTAAGGGCTTTAATGTGCTCCACCCGATGGGCTGGGACGCCTTCGGCCTGCCGACTGAGCAATATGCGATCAAGACTGGTCGGCACCCTCGTGACACGACCAAGCAAAACGTTGCGCACTTTAAGACACAGCTCCGCCAGCTCGGATTCGCTTATGATTGGTCGCGCGAGGTCAACACCACCGATCCCGGCTACTATAAGTGGACACAGTGGATCTTCTTACAGCTGTTCAAGAAGGGTCTCGCCTACGTCGATGAGAAACCCGTCTGGTTTTGCCCCGAGCTCGGCACTGTGCTGGCCAATGAGGAAGTGCTCAACACCGCCGAAGGCCCGCGCTCAGAGCGGGGCAGCTTCCCGGTTGAGCGACGCCCGATCCGCCAATGGGTGCTCCGTATCACCGAATATGGCGACAAACTTATCGCGGGCCTGAAAGACCTTGACTGGCCCGACTCCACCAAACGCCTGCAAGAAAACTGGATCGGCCGCAGCGAAGGCGCCGAAATCACTTTCGACATCGCAGGCCACGATGCAGACCTTAGCGTCTTTACCACCCGCCCAGACACACTGTTCGGCTCGACCTATATGGTGATCTCGCCAGAGCATCCTCTGCTATCACAAATTACCACAGCCGAGCAGAGCGACGCCGTATTCGCCTACGCGGAAAAAGCGAAAAGCAAATCCGATCTAGAACGCGCCGAGCTGAGTAAAGAAAAAACTGGGGTATGGACGGGTGCGATGGCGATCAATCCGGTCAGCGGCAAGGAAATCCCGGTCTGGGTGGCTGACTACGTGCTCATGACTTATGGTACAGGAGCAATCATGGCCGTGCCAGCGCACGACACCCGCGACTATGAATTTGCTAGAGAATTCGACCTCGAAATCGTGCAAGTCATCGACGATAACGGCCACGCCGAGAAAGATGCCGCTGGTGGATTGACTGAAGCCTACACTGGTCCGGGCGATTTAATTAACTCAGGCGAGCAAAGCGGTAAAGACTCCGAAAGTGCGAAGCAGGCCATCATCGCTCAACTCTCCGCGGAGAAACGCGGCAAAGCGACGGTCAACTTTAAGCTGCGCGACTGGCTATTTTCACGCCAACGTTACTGGGGCGAGCCCTTCCCGATAGTGTGGGTCAACGAAGCCGATTATGCGAAGGTGGACGACTCGCTTAAATCGGTCGAGCGCCCCGTCAGCTGCCAGATTGATCGTGAACTACGCTTTGCCGTTGCCCTGCCCGAGAGTGCACTGCCCTTGGCATTGCCAGAAGTGGAGAGTTACACACCATCGGCCGATGGTCAGAGTCCGCTGTCGAAAGCCGAGGAATGGCTACACCTCTATATTGATCCAAAAACTGGAGCCACTTCCAGCGCACCCGTGGAAGGATGGGTACAAGGTTCACGCGAGACTAACACCATGCCACAATGGGCTGGTTCATGCTGGTATTACCTGCGCTACGTAGATCCGAAAAATACGGCCGCTCTGATCGCCCCCGAAAAAGAAAAATATTGGGGCTATCCGGACTTGTATATTGGCGGCGCGGAACACGCGGTGCTACACCTGCTCTATGCTCGCTTCTGGCACCATGTGCTTTACGACCTTGGCGTAGTGAACGATTCAGAGCCGTTTAAAAAGCTCTTCCACCAAGGCATCATTCTAGGCGAAGACGGCGAGAAAATGTCGAAAAGTCGCGGCAACGTAGTCAGCCCGGAGAGCATCGTCGTCAACTATGGAGCCGACGCCTTACGCCTTTACCTGATGTTCCTCGGCCCACTTGAAGCGATGAAGCCATGGAATACCAAGGGCATCGAAGGTATCGCTCGCTTCCTGCGTAAAACATGGCGACTCGTCGTTGCTGAAGATGGCAGCAAGAATCCGAAGATCGGCACGACCGAAAAACTCGATGCTGACACTGATCGCACACTGCATGCGACGATCAAGAAGGTCACCGAAGATTACGAGGCACTTGGCTTTAACACCGCAATCTCGCAAATGATGATCTGCGTCAATCAGCTCAGTAAAGCGGACGCGCTCACGCTCGACGCTGTTGAGTCCTTGATCAAATTACTCGCACCGCTCGCGCCACATATCGCCGAAGAGCTCTGGTTGTTTCTTGGCCACACAGACAGCATCGTCAATGCGGGCTGGCCTGAGTGTGACCAAAGTAAGCTAGTCGAAGATACCATTAAAGTGATCTTCCAAGTGAATGGCAAATACCGCGGCGATGCTCAACTCCCAGCCGACGTCTCGAAAGACCACGCCATCGCAGCAGCCAAGGCACACGAACGCATTGTCGCACACATTGATGGTAAATCGATCAAGCGCGAAATCTACGTACCTGGTAAAATCGTCAACATCGTAGCAGTTTAATGCCGATCAAAACTCAATCCTGTTGGAATACTCTCTGCTGCCTAGTCAGCGGAGCAAGTTTTCTAGGCGGAGCGTTCGTCTCGCATGCCGAAGAGATGGCCGAAGGCATCGCATTCGCCACCAGCATCCAAGGCAGCGTTCAAATTGAAGATGCAGAATCATACAGCACACAGCCAAAGCTACACGACACGCTCACCCTGAATGCTTGCACCGTCGAAACTGGCAAAAACGCTCATATCTTCCTCGCACTCTCCAATGGCATGGGTATCGGCATCGGCGAAAAATCGGCAGTTCTATTCGAAACCTTTGTCCAAAAACCATTCACCAATAAAAGAGAGCGCCTCTCCAACGAGCCATCTAGATCGATCCTCTCGATACGGTTAATTAATGGAGACCTTGCAGTCGTCAGTAATAACCTTTCACCGCTTTCAGAAGCGCATGTATTTCTGCCGACAGGAGAATTACAAATCCACTCGGCTGCATGCATTATTCAGTACAACAATATGGGCGCCCAGATCAGCGCTTACTCAGGTCTTCTGACCTATAAATACCCAGATCCAAAGCAACGAGAATTAATCATCAATCCGCAGAGCATTCGTATCAGTCCACAAAGTGCCGTACTCGGTGAAGTCACCGAGAACATGACACTCAGCTCACTGCCCAAAGCAATTGAACAATTCGCACAAGCCACTCAACATGCCAGCACACGAGTCTTTTTTAAAGCAGGTCACAATGGCCATCCGCCTCGACCTGTTCTGATTGCATCGCCCACCCACCTGAACCAAGCTGTTAAACGTCCTTACGAGTTCAATAAATAGTCCCCTGCTATGAGCCCCCCCCTGCCCCGATCGCAATTCCTACCAGACACCTTTGACCAGCGTCCCATCGGATTAATTGCCGGTAAAGGACGATACCCGATACTGGCGGCCAAGCGTATTCGCGCGGCTGGTTTGCCGCTGCGCATCGTGTCCTTTGCAGGAGAGACGGAGCCAGCATTGATCGACTCAATCCCAGCAAACGAACACATCCAAATCAAAGTAGGACAACTCGGAAAACTACTCAAATCGCTAAAGAAACTCGATTGTAGCTATGCTTTCATGGCTGGACAAATCACACCGCGACGCCTGTTTCACGGTCTACATCCGGACCTAAAAGCCCTAAAAATTCTAAATAGCCTAAAGATCAAAAATGCCGAGACCATCTTCGGTGCGATTGCCTCCGAAATCGAAGCGATCGATATCTCGATGCTCGATGCCCGGTCGTTTCTGGATGATCAACTCGCGAACGAAGGCTTAATGACTACAGGGAAATTAAAGGCAGGGTTAACGGATATCGCGCACGGCATCAACATCGCCAAAGGCATGGCAGATCTCGACGTCGGCCAAAGCGTCGTCGTACGACATGGCACGGTACTGGCAGTCGAGGCTTACGAAGGGACCGACCCGATGTTGCGCCGCGCTGGCACATTTAAAACCGAAGATCTTATTTTTGTGAAGACCGTAAAACGGGGGCAAGACTATCGCTTTGACGTACCAGTCTTTGGCCACCGCACACTGGACGTGATGGATGAGTCGGGCATTCGCACCGCCGTATTAGAAAGTGGCAGTGTCCTGATTCTTGATAAAGCAAGCATTCTAGAAAAAGCCCATTCACTCAAGATCGAACTCCTTGGCTTCTCTGCACACAACGAGTTGGCAGTAGAATAATATTTCACGCTTTATAAAACGATTTTCCGCATAGCTTAAAAATTGTACGCTTAAAACGACACATACATTCGTACTCTGATCAAGACACATATATTTGCTGGCCGAAATCGCAATGGTGGCCACTATTATTTAAATCTTAGGAGCCATGGCTGTTCCTTATTCCAAACGATGCAAAGAAGGGGCTTTTATTAGCACCCTGGGAAACAATCTACGCATATTCCCCAAGACTTATGCAATACGAGCTCAACACTATGACTGCCACTCCGCTCAAATTGACTCCGACCTGCGACTGGAACTTCGCGGTTGCAGCCATCGACCCATGCGATCATCGCAATATAAAACTTTACATATCATCATATCAGCATACGTTGATTCGTTAATATGAAGACACTTTCCCTCAAACATCGCCTAACAACCAATGATCCACTCTTTTCAGTTGAATTCTTTCCTCCGAAATCAGAGGAAACTGCACAGCAACTACTCCGTACCGCAAAAGACATTCAGGCCTATAACCCTGACTTCGTCTCAATCACTTACGGTGCTGGCGGCAGCACACGCAATCGCACCTTAAACTACGCGCGAAAGCTGCACGAAGACTATGGCTACGCAGTCATGCCCCACCTCACCTGTGTTGGGCACTCGCGTGAGGAGTTAAAACAAACCATTGCCGAATTCAAATCAGCAGGCCTCAAGCAAATCATGGCGCTGCGAGGTGATCCACCCAAAGGCGAAACCAACTTCACACCACATCCAGATGGACTCAAATACGCCAACGAACTGGTACAACTGATTCGCGAAGTATACCCAGAATGCGACTTGGGCGTCGCGGGCTACCCCGAAAAGCACCCTGAAGCCCCTTCACTAGAAATCGACCTGCTCAATCTTAAACGCAAAGTCGATGCAGGAGCGACTTTCGTTACTACGCAATTGTTCTTTGATAACAATGCCTATTTTGAGTTCGTCGACAATTGCCGTCGTGCCGGGATTACTGTTCCCATACTACCCGGCCTGATGTCCGTGACTTCCTACAAACAAGCACTGCGCTTCTGTGACATGTGTGGCACCAGCATCCCCGCAGCGCTCAACGAACAACTCATTGCCGCTGGCAATAACAAGGCTGCAGTCGAAGCGATCGGAATTGAGTGGAGCTATCAGCAAGCTCACGAATTATTGAAACGAAATGCACCAGGGATCCACCTCTACATTCTCAATCGTTCCGGCCCCGCCATTGCTCTGATGGAAAAGATACAAAGCGTTGGATTTTATAAATAAATTATTAATTACTGAGATTAATTTAATTTTAGATTCAATCTAACCAGCATCGCTCATGCAATAACTTCTATATCGTGGCCAAACCAACTAATTTACAACTGATAGGCAGTGAACTCTGCATTCTCTGGCAAGATGGCAGCGAAAGCTACTTCCCAGCTGATTTTCTGCGCCAACACTCGCCAAGTGCGCAAAACATCGGCGAGAAAGACATTTTCGGTAATCAATACGGCGGCGATGGCCCAAAAGAATTCTCTGCTGTTACGATTCAAGGATGGGACTTCCAAGGGAACTATGGCGTCAGTCCATGGTTCAGTGATGGTCATAGGAGCGGCATATTTAGTTGGGAATATTTTAAAAGCCTCGAAGCTAAACTACCACAGAGCTAATTCGTAACAGCTAAATAGGGCACTGCCCCAAGCAGGACTGAACAGGACTCCATTGTTGTTTTAAATTAAGCGTCATTAATTGGGCACTACAGCGGCTCTACAACTCCACTGATACCATTGAATACAATTATTCCAAATAAATCGCCCTTGTCGGTCCCACCTAACTCATGGTTTAGTCTTCACAATGGTAAAACGCATTAAAACTAGACTGATTGCCACGTTCGTCGTGCTGGCGGTTCTCATCACAGCGGGCATTCTAGGAGTGAGCTTTTATCATGCCACCGCAAGCATCCACGAACTACTGACAGAGAATCACCAGCTCAACAAAGCGTTGCGTAACCTCACCCGTGAAGAGCAAATCGGCTACGCGATTCTAGAATCACAAACGCGCAACGATCTGGGCGAATTAGAAAGCGTTGTGCGCTTCGTTCAAACCGCTGCCAATGAACCCAGGACGCTAGTCTCGGAGCAACGCTTCACCGTCAGCGGCGACCTCGTTCACTTCGATGCCTTGATCGTAAAGTTCAACAACGAATACGTTAAGGACGGCACCGAGCGCGCCCTGTATTTATGGCGACGCATCTATGGAGAAACGACCAAGCCCGCCAATGGCGAAGCGATCGAAATTACCGGCACTGTACCTGAGCGCTACTACACGATCACCGAATCCCTTGATTTGAAGGATCGGAACATCTTTTGGAACGCTATTTGGGAGCTCGCCAACGAACCCAACCGCTTGAGCCAATACGGCATCCAAGCTGTGTTTGGTAATGCCATCTACACTCGCATGCAACTTGGCAAGGTTTACCTATTTAAAATCAGTGCGACTGGGCAAATCTACCCAGAAATAGTGGATACGTATTAATCGTCATTGATCGGCAGCAATTATTTTCGGTGGGGCAACAGGACGCACATGGCCTGCGAAGATACGTTGATAAATTTCGTTTTTCGGCAGCTTAACCTGCTTGATATCAAAATTATTATCCTGCACGTGGTACGGGCCATAACGATAACTGGCAGCCAACAACGGGTAGCTGAAGGAATCACGTGACTTCAAGTAGTCGCGACAATAGGCTAAATAATCGATCCCGATTCGGAGACTAGTTTGCCACTCCCATGCTAAACGATAGGACTCATCCGTCACTTCGTTCCACGCCGGACGGGTGATCTGCATTATGCCACGTGCGACAGAACTGCGTGCCTTGGGATTCAACCCACTCTCGGCCCAAGCCAAGGCATAGACAAACTCCGGATCCAAGTCTGCCTGGTTGGCAAGCTCATACACCACAGACCATACAGCTGCGGGTGATACCTGCTCTTGAGGTGAACTGTATTTCTGCGTGAGAAATATTGCCAACACCCCCATCGCCACACCGAGGACCACAGCAAGCCGAATAATTAGACGCTCGTCACGATGGTAATGATGGTCGATCTGCATTTGTAAGAGTAAAGCATACCCCACTAAAACTAACAAAGCAAAGAATAACTTATACTTATATCTCTAGGCGGTGAATCAGCATGCTTTTTGCAGGGTCAGTCGCCGTGCTTAGCTCATCGAAAGCAGCAATTCGCACACATGAAATCGTCTCTCCTGACTGGCGAAACTCCTCTAAAATCTATCGCCGAAAGCGGCGGTTTGCTAGTGAATTAGGCGGCGCGTTTAATGCAGCCGCATTACGGACATTGCACCCAGGTCGAAAACGCATGACTTGATCAAAGGCTTCTGGCAATTCAGATTCCGCCTTAAAATCATGCATCTTGCCTTGATAGGGATAACGCATTGAAGTCTCTGCAGAATGAAGCATCATCCGTTTTTCACCGGTTTCGATTGCCACTTCTTTATTGAAACCAAAGCTACCATAGGTGCGGTCACCGACAACCGGATGACGATGATTCTTACATTGCACACGAAGTTGATGCGTTCGCCCAGTCAGTGGCATCAATCGAAGCAGTGCGATCGGAAATCCACCCGTCACGGTTTTGGCGACTTGATAACGGGTCTTTGCAGGGATTCTTTGCCCACCTTTAATTAGTTTTTTACCGCGATACACATCTTTCCTCAAATTATCACTCCAAGAACCTGCCGGCACCGAAGGTACGCGTTTCACCAACGCATAGTAGACTTTAGTTACCTGATGAGTGGAAAACCGCTGCTTAATCGTGGTGTTAATATCCTCGTTAAGCGCAAGTAGTATCACGCCTGATGTCGGCGAATCGAGACGATTAATCAGCCATGCTCGATGCTTCACGTCACCGACTTGCCAAGTGTAAACCTCGCCGTCGTAGTCGTAACTAGCCTGCAGCAACGAACGCATTGTCTCACCATCATTATTCGGATGCGACATCAGCCCGGCAGGCTTATCCAGCGCGACCAAACCATGCTGATTTGATGTGATCAAACGAACCCCGGAGCCGAGTGGTAGGTCACTGACTTGAGTTATCTGTTGAAGCGAATTCATCGAGTAAAATTTTAAGTGTGACGACGTAAAACAAGATCACAATATTTTTTAGCGATAATGAAAGACTACTTCTAACGTTTGCTCTTGGCCAAAGACCATAAGCATCTCTTTGGTCCATGAGCGAAACGGGGAGCGCTTTGTCAGCGCGGTCTGACAGATCAAGGTGGCGATCTGACTGGCAGTAGTATGCAACACTTCTACATCGTGTATCACGCCATCTGCGGTAATACGAAAGCGTACTACCACACGAGTAGACGTATCAATCGGTTGGAAGAACTCGATTTCTTGATACCACCCAGCCTGAAGTGCAGCGTAGAACTGCTGTTGATATTCCCCGAACTCGCTGAAGCTTGCATCAATCGCCAGTGCACCACGTCGACTAGCGGAACCATCTGAGCGCATTACGGGACCATGAATCAGATCTGGTGAGAGAGTCGGTCGCGGCCGCGGCATTGGCTGGGCATCAGGCGCACCACCGCTGCCACCCGCCTCAAGTTGTTGCTGGATTGTTTGCGGCTGTGGCCGATAGAGGTTGATCGCTAGCTCAGGGTCTGAAATCTCAACCATGTCTTTGCCAGCGCCGAGCGTCTTTAGGCGACTACCAGAGCCATCGACGGTGATCGGCTGTGGTTGAATAAAGTCTGGAGCTGGCAGTGGCACTACCTGCGGCGTTATCTGCGCTGCTGGCGCCCTGTTCTTAGCACCATCCAGGCCCTCGCCTTCGCCTAGCGGCGCAGCGGCAACATATATACCGGGAGTCAGTGGTACTGCCGGTACCATCGTCCCTTGAATGATTTTTTGCGAATACTCCTCACCGTCAACCTTTGGTACGTCTAGTAATGCTTCCTTGAGGCTTTGATCAGAGGCTTGTTGCGCGCGGAAGGAATATTGATCCTTACGATCTGGCTCATTTTCTGGCACCTCAGGATTCGCTTCGACGAATTTAAGCTCATCAGCTGTGAGTGGTTCAGGCGGTAGCAATATAATTTCGAGCGGCTCATCTTGCACATTTAGTGCAGCGCTAGACATCAGCAACTTATCCGGCACGACCACGAGCAGAGTGATGTGCAGCAGCAACGCAATCATTAGAGCTGCAGCGGACGACCACCATTGCTCCCGCCTCGCTTGTTTAAACGGATTTTCGAGCCGTAGTGTTGTAGATGCCTGAGCCAAAGTATATCTAGTCAATCAGCTTTAAACTCGAAAATCAAAGCCGAGTTCAAATAGCCGCGCCTCGAGAGCTTGAATCGGTAGCCCCATGACATTTTCAACAGAACCTTCGACTGCCTCAACAATCATCTCACGCCCAGTCTGAATGCCATAGGCACCGGCCTTGTCGAGCGGGTCGACGCATTGAAAATAAGCACTAATAGTCGCATCGTCCAAAGTCTTGAAATGCACTTGGCTGGCTTCGACAAAATCATCGCTCAGCCCACCGGCCTGCCATCGCAATGCGATTGAGGTATACACAGTGTGTGGACGCCCGGAGAGCTGCTGCAGCATCGAACGCGCATCATCTAAATCGACCGGCTTATTCAGCACAATACCATCGAACGCCACCGTGGTATCTGAACCAAGTACTAGTGCACCTGGAAAATCCGTCGTTAAGGCATCTGCCTTTAATCCGGCATTGTGCAATACCATCTGAGCGGGACCATCGTCGGCTGAATTATACTCGACGATATCGGCTGGACAAATTCGAAACCGAAGCCCAATGCGCTCGAGTAATTCACTGCGTCGAGGCGACGCCGAGGCTAGGATAAGTTCTAGTGGATGTGAGTCAGATCGATTCATGTGCTAAAGTGTACAGCAAAAAATTCTTAAAAAGATCAATCCCAGACCGTTTCCACTGCTCCGATTGCCCGTGCATAAGCCAAGCGGCTGACACCGTACAAATACACGGAGTTGAGATGACTACGCTCCGCATCGGCGAGACGCTGTTGCGCATCAATTAGTTCACGATTATCCGCCAACCCCTCTCGGTAACGGAGCTCAGCCTGTTCGACCTCATCAAGTCCAAGGTCGATTTCTTTACGTACGAGCCCCATCTGCTTAAAACGTGAATGCATATCAAACATCGCGGTTCTAAATTCACTCTCAATTCGTTTATCCAGCACCCGCATTTCATAACTCGCTTGCCGCGCCACTGCCGCAGTTTCACGCTTTTCTGATTCGATTCGAAAACCATCAAAGATCGGCACCGAGGCTCGCACACCGATGAGCCATGCCTCATTATAATTACTGGAAAAAGCTTGATCTGAGTCATAGCCCCAATCACCAAACAGCTCGACACTGGGCAAACGTTGCCACGATGCCGCTTTGCGCGCCAACAAGGCTTGCTCGAGGCGCTTCTTCTGCCCAGCCAACTCTGGACGTAAAGCGATCAAAGCGCTTCCCTTAATTTTATAGTCATCCATAGGCGGGGGCGCTTTCAGCACATTCATAATCGAACCATCCAATTTCAATTCAAAATCTAGGTCCAAATCAAGCAACGCTTTCAAACGTAATATAGATGTCTCGGCATTGGTTTCAGCAATCAATAAGTCCCGATCATCTTCCAGGACACGAGCCTTGGCACGTGTCACATCAATTTTAATACCAGCTCCAGCTGAAAGTTGATCTTGAGCTAATTTTAACAAACGTTGGCTTCGCTCAATATTACCCTCGACGATTCTAATTCGGTTTAAATCTCGAACTTGTGTAATATAAAGCTGCACCGCTTGGTCCAAAATATCTTGAACCGCTACTTCGTAATTCATTGTCGAAATCGTATGCTCTAACTCAGCAATCCGATAACGTGCATATTTTTTAGCGTCAAACAGAGTTTGTGTTCCTTCGACTCTGGTCCCGAAGGAATTGAACGGCGGCGACTCAAAATCATCTCCCGCAAAGCCACGACCGAATTGCTGCCGCGTCTGCGAAGCGGCGAGCGTTATTTGCGGTAACAATGCAGCCCGTTGCTGAAAACTATTCTCCAGCGCAAGTCGCACCGTGTCTTTCTCAAACAAAACTTGAGGATTGGTATCCTTAATTAACTGATACATTGCATCCAAGGTTAGCACTGGAGCCACGAAGGTAACTTTATCAGTCAGAATCGAGACGACCTCGACCTTCGTACTATTTTTTTGTGCATGCGCAACAATCAGCGCGAAGAAGGAAACGTATAGTAATACACTGAAAATCTTGAGTTCTCTAGACATCGGAAAATAGTCGTCGCAACGAATCGTAAATATTATAAAATTGTGACTATCTTCGCGGGTCACATATTTGCAAGTCGCCAGTTCAAACCATTGTTTTAAAATACACTATGTATGTAGGGATCGCACAAATTAACACGACCGTCGGCGACTTAGCCGGCAATCGCACACTCATACTCAATGCCTATCGAGCGCTGGTCGCTGAAGGTGCCGACTTGATCCTCTTCCCCGAGCTTGCGATCTGCGGCTATCCACCCCGCGACCTACTGTTTAAAAGTTGCTTTGTCAGCGACATTGAATCGACACTTAAGTCCATCGCCGCAGAGATCGGTACTGTTCCCGCAATTATCGGCACCGTCGAAGCTCGAAGTCCTGACGCAGCCGGTCGCCCTTTTTACAATGCGGCGGCTTGGTGTGAAAACGGCGTCATCCAAGCCATTGCACGCAAATGCCTACTACCAAGCTACGATGTGTTCGATGAGGATCGCTATTTTGAACCCGCACTGGCACCCGTCATTCATGAGTGGCAAGGTAAGCGTATTGGCATCACCATTTGCGAAGATATATGGACAGCACCCGCGGTGTCCAGCAAGCGCCGCTACAATGTCGATCCACTCACGACATTCGCTGAAAGAGGCATCGACTTGTTACTGAATCTATCCGCCAGCCCATGGCATGACGGCAAAAACGAAGCCCGCGAGCCACTCCTGCAATTTGCCGCCGATCGCTGCAATTGCCCGGCCGTGTATTGTAACGCAGTGGGCGGCAACGATGAGCTTATTTTCGACGGCGGCAGCCTCGTCGCACATCCACTACGCGGCTTGATCGCGGGCATGGCAGGCTTTCGCGCGGAAAATCGCGTGATCGATATCGACGCACCGAACGCAAGCGTAGTCTCCGAATACTTCAACCTCAAAGGCAACGCCGCTACCCAAGATGCACTTGTGCTCGGCTTGCGTGACTACGCCCACAAGAGCGGCTTCAAAAAAGCTCTTATCGGTCTCAGTGGGGGAATAGACTCGGCCGTCGTCGCAGCCATCGCCGCCGAAGCCTTTGGCCCTGAAAACGTGATCGGTATCGCCCTGCCCTCCGCAATTTCTAGTCGACATAGTCGCGACGACGCTGCAGCGCTGGCGAAAAACCTTGGCATCGAATATCACGAAGTCCCGATTGCCGACACCGTCAACGCCGCAGAAACTGCACTCGGACCCCTCTTTCAAGGCCGCAAAGTCGACGTCACTGAGGAAAATATCCAAGCCCGTGCCCGTGGCGTGCTACTCATGGCGATGTCCAACAAGTTCGGCGCACTACTCCTGACAACTGGAAACAAGAGCGAGATCTCCGTAGGCTATTGCACGCTGTATGGCGATATGTGTGGCGGACTCGCGGTGATTTCTGATCTACCTAAAATGAAAGTCTACGCACTTGCGCGTCATATTAACCTTGCGCGTGAACTCATACCATTGAACACCATCGACAAACCACCATCGGCTGAACTGCGCCCCGATCAGAAGGACGAGGATTCACTGCCGCCGTATCCGACGCTCGACGGCATCCTACGACTGTACGTCGAAGAAGGCCTCTCCTCCGCTGAAATTATCGAGCGCGGCTACGAGCAAGGAGTCGTACATGACATCATCCGCAAAGTGGATCTAAACGAATACAAGCGCAAGCAAGCCGCACCAGGCCTCAAAACTACACCACTCGCCTTCGGCGTCGGTCGTCGAATCCCAATTGTGCAAAAATACATCAGTTAGGCACGATGTTGGTTGAAAGTTGTTGGTTGAGCGTTGAATATACGGTCAATGGACAAACTGCAACAACCCACTAACCACTCGCAACGTTCAACGCAATTATTCGAACGCGCCAAGCAACTCATTCCTGGCGGCGTCAATTCTCCAGTACGGGCTTTCCGCTCTGTAGGCGGTGCTCCCTTTTTTACTGAACGTGCTGACGGCGCACACCTCTACACCGCCGACGGTAAAGACCTGATCGACTTCGTCTGCACTTGGGGCCCTGCCATTCATGGCCACAATGATCCCGATATACGCGCGGCCATCAGTCTGGCACTGAAGAAAGGCACCAGTTTCGGCACGCCGAATCCTTACGAAGTCGAAATGGCAGAATGCATCGTCGACATGGTGCCTTCGGTCGAAAAAGTCCGGATGTGCAATAGCGGCACTGAAGCGACCATGTCTACTATTCGCCTTGCGCGTGGATACACTAAGCGTGACAAAATCATCAAGTTTGCGGGTTGCTACCACGGCCACGTCGACTCGCTGCTAGTCAAGGCAGGCTCCGGCGCCCTAACACTGGGCCACCCTGATAGCGCAGGCATTCCAGCTAGCTTGGCCGCCGAAACCATCGTAGTAGACTACAACGATGCCGATGGGGTCCGTGCTGCGTTTCACAATCACAAAGACGAGATCGCTGCCCTCATCGTCGAGCCTTTCCCAGCTAACTGCGGCTTCATTTTGCCCGATCCAGGCTTTCTTGCGCTGCTACGTGACCTTTGCAACGAGAACGACACCGTGTTGATCTTTGACGAAGTGATGACTGGCTTTCGACTCGCCCCTGGTGGCGTGCAAGAGCGCGTCGGCATCGCGCCAGACCTCACTGCGCTGGGCAAAATCATCGGCGGGGGGCTCCCAGTCGGTGCCTTCGGCGGTAAAGCTGAAATAATGAATCAACTTGCCCCTCTCGGCCCAGTCTATCAAGCAGGCACACTGAGCGGCAATCCGCTAGCGATGGCCGCCGGTATCGCCGCGCTGAAAAAGCTAAAGACCGACAACCCTTATCCCGCGTTTGAGACCATGGGCACTATGATTCGCGATGCGATGATCAACGCTGCTATTGAAAAAGGCTTGCCACTACAACTACCACAAGTCGGCTCAATGTTTGCTCTCTTTTTTAGCGAATCTCCGGTGCGCAACTACAACGACGCGACCAGCAGCGAGACGCAGCTATTTAACAAACTATTTCACTATGCGCTTGAAAATGGCGTTTATTTGCCGCCGTCTGGCTACGAAACCTGCTTTATTAGCACAGCCCACAACGGCAAGGACATCGAGCGCGCCGCCGAAGTGTTGGCCGCTGGGATCAAGGCAATGTAATGAATCCGTGACACAACTGGTGATCGACTAACTCTAGGACTTACCGGTCGAGTCACGAATGTATTTCCATTTTCGATGATCACCGTCTAGCAAACGCGCCCTGCTAGAGGCACACAAAAAAGCGGGGCTCATTTCTGAGCCCCGCGAAAGTTTATAGTATGACTAACAGTCTACCAGCCACCACGACCACCACGATCGCCGCCGCCGTTGCCACCGCGTCCGCCACGATCATTGCCACCGCGTCCGCCACGATCATTGCCACGGCCGCCGCCGCCATAACCGCCGCCGTTGCCGCCGCGACCACCGCCGCCGTAACCGCCGCCGTTGCCGCCGCGACCACCGCCGCCGTAACCACCGCCGCCACTTGGACGTTCTTCGCGAGGACGAGCTTCATTGATCGCAAGATTACGGCCCATGAAATCTGCACCGTTAAGCGCTTCAATAGCTGCATCCATTGCAGACTTCTCTGCCATAGTAACAAATGCGAAGCCACGAGGGCGACCAGATTCACGATCTTTTACGATGAAAACATCGCTAACTGCACCATGAGCTTCGAAAAGCGCTTGGAGTTCTTCTTGAGTTACATCGTAGGACAAATTGCCTACATACATTTTTGCATCCATTATGTGTTCCTTTTCTTTACTTTATTTGGGCTATCCCACTGCTTCTTTGCTCTTGAGTGTCCGCTTTCGGACTGGATCACCTAACTGAATACTTTCGTCTCACCCTGATGACTACCCACGCTCTGAATGTTAACATGTGTTCTAGTCGCTCATCGTTATCGACTAATCCAAAGAAATAGCAAGTAACAAATAGAGTCGTCCCAGAATAGCCAAATTCGTCGCTCACCCCAATGAATAAGTGACTTAAGCATGTCACCAACGAAGTCATAGCACAATAAACTAACGCTTAAAAAATATAACTATATATAAGCGCTACGTAAGAAACATCAACACGCTTACGATGCGAACCGCTATGCTCCAGCCTTCACATCTTCGAAAGCTTGTACCGCACACTTCGCACAGGTCTCACGGATACTGGCAAAAAAGTCATTACCCTTGTCATCGACCAGAATATAAGCAGGGAAATCTTCGACTTCGATTTGCCAAATCGCTTCCATGCCTAGTTCAGGATACTCCAGCACTTCGACCTGCTTGATATTATACTCAGCCAACAACGCAGCTGGCCCACCAATCGAACCAAGATAAAACCCGCCATGCTTCTGACAGGCATCGGTGACTTGCTGCGACCGATTACCCTTGGCCAACATGATCATTGAGCCGCCCTCAGCTTGAAACGGCGCCACATACGAGTCCATTCGACCCGCAGTGGTCGGTCCAAACGAACCAGATGGCTTCCCGGCAGGTGTCTTTGCTGGACCAGCATAATAAACAGGGTGATTCTTGATATAGTCTGGCAAGCCTTCACCGCGATCAATGCGCTCCTGCAATTTGGCATGTGCGCTGTCACGCGCCACGACGATCGTCCCCGATAGTGAAAGCGGCGTCGTTACCGGATATTTGCTGAGCTCAGCAAGGATGTCTACCATCGGACGATTCAAGTCGATCTTCACTGATTCCTTCGGCTTCGCGATTTCGGCAGAGTCAGGAATGAAGCGCCCTGGATTGTCTTCCAACTTCTCAAGCCAGACGCCGTCCTTATCGATGCGCGCCTTGATATTACGATCGGCCGAGCAAGAGACGCCGATACCGACGGGGCACGACGCCCCGTGACGTGGCAAGCGCACCACGCGTACATCGAGCGCAAAATATTTACCGCCAAACTGCGCGCCGTAGCCCATCTTACGGGTGTAGCCGAGCAGCTTCGCTTCGAGCTCTAGATCGCGAAATGCCTGACCATGCTCATTTCCTGCGGTCGGCAACTCGTCGTAGTATTTAGTCGAAGCCAGCTTCACGGTCTTCATAGTGGTTTCCGCAGACGTACCACCAATCACGATCGCAATGTGATACGGTGGGCAGGCTGAGGTACCGAGCGTGCCCATCTTCTCAATACAGAATTTCTCTAAATTTGCTGGATTTAGCAATGCTTTGGTCTCTTGGAAGAGGAAAGTTTTGTTGGCCGACCCCCCACCCTTGGCAACAAACAGGAAGTCATACGAATCACCATCGGTCGCTAAAAGATCGATTTGCGCAGGCAAGTTACAGCCAGTGTTCTTCTCCTCATACATCGAGAGCGGCACGGTCTGCGAGTAACGCAGGTTTTCCTTGGTGTAAGTATTGTAAACCCCTTGAGAGAGTGCGGACTCATCCTGACCACCGGTCCAGACGCGTTGGCCCTTCTGACCGAGGATAATCGCAGTGCCAGTATCTTGGCAGAACGGCAACACACCGTGCGCCGCGACTTCTGCATTGCGCAACATCGTCAACGCAATCGTGCGATCATTCTCAGTCGCTTCAGGATCATCCAAAATCGCAGCAACTTTCTCAAGGTGCTCAGTACGCAACTTAAAGGAGATCTCTTTCATCGCAGTTTCCGCGAGATAGGTCAGTGCTTCTGGCGCAACCTTCAGGATCGACTCACCGTCGAAATCGACAGTTTTGACAAACTCATCAGTCAACAGACGATAATCAGTCTGATCCTTGCCGAGTGGAAATTGCTTTTGATAATGAAATGGAGGCGGTGGTTTAGCCATGGTTATTCTCTACTGATGGAAGGCCCTAGGATTTGTTTCAGCTTTAGTGATTGGTAAGACTACAAATGAATTAAAACACGCCAGCGCAGCGATGCAATCCCCAGTCTGATTCTTCTAAGATCAATCTATACAGAGAATCGGCAAAGCCGTTTCGACTCGTTGCGGCAAAACACTACTACCCTAAACCGAGCTCAGCAATTCAGCCAGTGCCAACTTATCCGCCTTACGATCCGTCGGTACCTCGAGCACACGCACGCCACTGGTCGGCAACACAGAGATCGCGGCAACCAGCGAACCCCAATCCTGAACTCGTTGATGAGCGACGCCGTATGCCTGGCACAGCGTGTCTAGCTGCACTGTTTGCGGGGTGGTGAAAAACTGCTCAAAAACCGTCCCCATCGACGCAACTGGCAAGTGCTCAAAAATCCCGCCACCGTCATTATTCACCAGCACCACGGTTAAGCTGCCCTGCAACTGCGCGGCGGCCAGTAATCCGTTCGAATCATGCAAGAAAGCCAGATCGCCAGTCAATAAGACCGCTGCATTTCCACGATGCGCCATCCCCAGCGCAGTGCTTAGCGTACCGTCGATCCCATTGGCACCACGGTTCGAGTGGGTTGAATAGGCGCGACTGCCCGCGTTCCAGAAATACTCGGCGTAACGCACACTCATGCTATTCGCGATGAAGGTCGGCGTGCCGATCGGTAGATACCGCGACAGTAACCAAGCCACTTTGCCCTCAAACAATGAGTTCATCGCTTCGAATTTTGAATCCAACGCCGCCACTGTTTGTTGCTCAATGTCTACCCATGACTGCATCCAAGCCGCATCAACGGTCTGATGATGTAGCGCCTCGGCCAACACCTGCACCTCGCCATACAAAGGTGTTGCGACTCGATGCAACGGATCCGTATTCACTGGGCGATCCGACAACAGAAACGACACTGAATCGGTCTGCTCGAGCCATGCGCGCAACACTTTACTGGTGGGCAACTGGCCGATTTGCAAAATCGCCGTCGGACTTAAATCTGCAGCCACTTCAGACTTTCTCAAAAATGTATCATAATGGCAAATCAATGCCTGATTCTCACCAGTATGACCACGCAACGGGTTCAACACATCGCTCAATACTGGCCAGCCCAACTTATGCGAAAGCATCGCCATCGCATCCGCAAAGGCATCGCCCCCCTCGCGCGGATTCATCGCACCA
>JABJQI010000099.1 GCA_018663485.1 Opitutia bacterium | reverse complement strand
ATTCGAATTTCGCAGGTTGGGCTGAATCGAGCTACGCCATCGCTGATGGAGCTGTGGACGCGGTTAAATATGAAGATTCGAATGGCAACGGTCGCAGTAATATCGAGGAGTATGCGTTCGAGGCACCGCTCACAATGAAGCGTACTTATACTGTTAGCTCAGGCGCTGCGGGCAGTGCTGATATTCCGATTCCTTATCAAGCCGAACTGTATGTTCAACTGCGGGCGAATGATCCACTGCTGGCCTATTCATTGGATATCTCGAGTGATCTGAAGACTTGGAAGCGCTGTGCGTTGGGCTTTTTGAACAACCAATGGTCCTGTGCGGATGAGGCGGTTGAGGTCATTTCATCGGTCTACCAAGGAAAAGGCGTTTGGTCGATCGCGGTGGTTAATAATCAGGCACCTCAAAGCGCTTCATTCTTTAGGTTTTCGGTACTCGGCAACCAGATCTGATCGTGCATAGGCATGCTCACATGCCGCCATTGCCTGCACCATCGACTCAGGGGTCACCTCGCTGGAGGGAATTCCGTAGGGTCACCCGTATGAAGCTAGTCCGCGGTTCCCTGCAGTGCCCCGCCAGGCAGTTTCGAGGGAGGAGCATCAAGGCAATATTTCAGTCGAGGCAAAATGATGCCTTTAATAGTGATCCGGCTGCTTGTGTATCTCAGTCGTTGAATTATTTATTATTCACATCTGTTAATAACGTGTTTATAAGTGGTATCAAATTATTTAGCTGCTTGGTTCTGATTCCTTGGCTGTTAGTTTAATTTGCGATCATGAGGGCACTATTGAAGTAAATATCATCACGGCCGCTTGTGTATTTTAAGTCGTTGAATTATGTTTATTCATATCTGTTAATAACGTTTTTATAAGTGGTTAATTATTATACTTTTATATGTGAATGTGCCGATGCGGTCTTAATCGACTGGGTGTTATCTGTGCGTCGACTCATTGTCTAATTTGGCACTGCCTTTCGATCTCTCCAAACCTTTAGAACTGTGTCATGAGTATAGCAATCGAAAGCAAGATCGATATCGCGCCGTCTGGATGTTATTTCAAGACTAAGCTCAGGGTTGGTTTTACCTACTTCAGTCATTATGCTTCGAATGCAGTCGTATTACTGACGGCGGATGTCATCGGTCTATTGCTGGCATTTGAGCTGGCTGCGTATGCTCGGTTGCTGCTGTTTGGCAGCCCGATGAACCCCGTATGGCTCTTGTGGCTTACAGTTGCGTGGGCGGTGGGTGCCTTTGCCTGGGGCTTATTGCCGGCATGGGGCCTATCTCCGGTCGAATGCTTGCGGCGCCAGGTCTGTTTGACTGCCATCGTGTTTTCCGGCGTTTCAGTTGCGCTCTTTTTGACTCAGAGTGGTATCGAAACGAGTCGTTTCACGATCTGCGCTGCGTTCCTGCTGGCAGTTCCGCTGATCCCATGCATGCGTATGCTGGCGAAGCGAACACTCATACGCTGGCAGCTTTGGGGGATACCAGTCGCGATTTATGGGGCAGGTGTGGTGGGCCGCAGTATCATTCGCAGTCTGAAGGAAGAGCCGGGGCATGGTTATTACCCAGTGTGTATTTTTGACGACAATCCCGCTCTGATGGATTGTGCCATTGAAGGTATACCGATTCGTGGGACAACAGATTCCATCGTTCAGGATGTGCCGCTGGCGATCCTCGCGATTACCGAGATCGAGGGCGAACGCATCGTTGAGATGGTCGAAGGTTCTTTATCGAGTTACCTCAAGGTGATGATTATCCCGAATTTGGTGTTCTTACCTTCGCTATGGGTGAATTCACGAGATCTCAGTGGCACTCCCGGCTTAGAATTATCCAATAATCTGTTAGATCCAGGCAAGTGCGTGGTCAAGCGCAGCTTTGAGTATTGCCTCACCGTGCTCACGATCCCGCTGTGGGCACCACTCTGTGCTCTGGTGGGCGGTTTGATTTGGCTGGATGATCGTGAAAATCCAATTTTTAAGCAGCAGCGAGTCGGGCAAGATGGGCGCATGTTTAATACTTGGAAATTTCGCACCATGGTACCCGACGCAGAAGCGGTGTTAGCGCAAAAGCTGCAGGAGGATGCCGCGCTGCGCGCCGAATGGGCGCATGACTGTAAGTTAAGTCATGATCCGCGGATCACTAAGCTTGGCACATTTTTGCGGCGTAGTTCATTGGATGAAATCCCGCAATTAGTGAACGTCTTGCGGGGTGATATGTCTTTGATTGGTCCACGGCCATTGCCGAATTATCATCACGAGCAACTGCCGCCATCAGTGAGAAAGCTGCGTGAGCGCGTTCGACCAGGTATGACCGGACTCTGGCAAGTCTCTGGCCGCAGTGAAGTCGGCAGTGATGGCATGGTTCGTTGGGATCCTTATTATGTGCATAATTGGTCATTGTGGCTTGATATCGTGATCCTCGTTCGTACCGTTCAAGTAGTCATACGAGGCAGCGGAGCACGCTGAGCCAATTAACCGGTATCGAGTCGTCGGACAGCCATTTCGACTGATTGCGCTGACTTGCCGCTTGTATTTTTTCGCCGCCTAAAGTGATCTAAATGAATGCGGATTTATTTTATGGGCATTTGCGGGACGGCGATGGGTAATTCGGCGTTGTTGGTGCGTGAGCAGGGCCACGAGGTGTGCGGTGCGGACACTGGCGTGTATCCACCGATGTCGGATGTGTTGGCAGATGCTGGAATCGAAGTATTTGATGGCTACGATATCGAACGACTCGCAGCGCTGAAGCCAGACCGTGTGGTCGTCGGCAATGCGATGAGTCGGGGGAATGTCGAGGTGGAGTGGTTGCTCAATCAATCCGCGGTCTCGTTTATTTCACTGCCACAGTTGCTGCATGATACGGTGTTGCTCGGGCGAAGGCCAGTGGTGATTGCGGGCACGCATGGTAAGACCACTACGTCGACGATCACGACCTTTCTACTCGACGCCGCTGGCGCCGAGCCGGGCTGGTTAATCGGTGGAGTGCCACGCGATTTACCCAACGGCGCAAAACTTGGTAGTGGTGACGCTTTTGTGATCGAGGGCGATGAATATGACACGGCATTTTTCGATAAGCGTAGTAAATTTATCCACTATCGGCCGCAGGTGGCAGTGCTCAATAATCTGGAGTTTGACCACGCAGATATCTTTCGCGATTTAGAAGATGTGCAGCGTACTTTTAGGCATTTTCTTAGAATTATTCCGAGCCAAGGCTGCGCGATCGTGAATGGCGACGATGCCAATATTGCAGCGCTGTTACCCGCACCGTGGACGCAGGTGGTTCGTGTCGGCACCGCTGAGACAAATGATCTGGTGATCGCGAATTTTACCGATGCGGCACAGGGTGCGGCGTTTGACTTGATTTGGCAAGGGGAGCTGTGGACACGCGTGAGCTGGTTAATGCATGGCTTGTTCAATGCACGCAATGCGGCGATGGCTGCCCTGGCTGCGGCGTTTTCTTGCGGCTATGCCTCGCCTATTGAGTTTGATCTAGGGGCGCTGGCAAGCTTCCGCGGAGTGAAACGGCGACAAGATGTGTTGCACCAGTGTGAAAAGTGGACGGTGCTCGAAGACTTTGCGCATCATCCCACTGCGATTGCTGGCGCGTTAGAGGGCCTGCGGGCGGCGTATCCGGATCGCAAGCTGTGTGTGTGTTTTGAGCCGCGCAGTAACACTGCGCGCACTTCACTTTTTCAGGAGGCGTTTACTCAGGCGCTTTCCGGGGCGGATCGGGTCTATCTCGGTGCAGTCCATCGCGCCGATTCGATCGCGGCGCATGAGCGTTTGGATACCGAGCGCATGGTGGCGGAGCTATCTAAGAATAGCTCGGTGGGGATGGCTTTTGTGGACAATGATGCGTTGTTTGAGCAAATTCGGGCCGACAGTTCGGCCGCGGAGGGTTGGGTGTTTGTGTTTTTCACCAATGGTGCGTTCGACGGTGTGCCGCAGCAAACAGCGCAGCTACTTGGCTCTAAGCAGTGAGCCTGCGCGGTCGGTTTAAGCAAAAAAAATGCACCCGACCTGTTGGCCGGATGCATTCTCGGAAAGAGTGGGCTTCGATCGTCTAAGCGATCTTCGCTTTCAGGTCATCCTTAGAAGTGAGCCCGACGATGGTGTCGGAAACTGCGCCGTCCTTAAAAACTAGGATGGTTGGGATCGCTCGGATTTCGAATTTACCGGCGATCTCGCTGTTGTCGTCGACGTTGACCTTGCAGATTTTGACTGCCTCGCCGAGTTCGGCTGCGAGTTCTTCAAGGATCGGCGCAATCGCTTTACAAGGACCGCACCATGGTGCCCAGAAGTCGACAACTACGGGGACGGATGCACTTATTGCGGCTTCAAAGTTGCTGCTATTGAGTTCGGTGATGTTTTGAGACATAAGATTTTTAATTTTTAGTTTAGTTTAAGAAAGGAGAGAGGTCTTGCAGGAGCAAGACGGTAAATGCGATGGCAACAGCAGCTGCGATGGCATCGACAATGAGTGTCGGCACGCTGATGGATGCTTCTTCTGTGCTTGCAGAAGGCGTGATCGCGACGGGTCGAGTTGCAGCGGGTGCTGGAGTCGGCGCCGCAGTAGGACGAACTGGTGCGAGTGCAGCAGGTGATGGAGCAGCGGGTGTCGCGGGTGCAGCGGTGCGTGGTGTTGCGGGCTTGGCCGCTGGCGGCGAGGCGAGCTTAAGTGCTGGTTGCGCCGGGGTTTGAGGCGACGCTGCAATCGGGTTGGCTTTGGCGCGTGCGGCCTCTGCTTCCCCGGCTAATTCTGTTGCGGCGTCGGCGGCTTCGTCGGATGGGACTTCGTCGCTGCCGTTCAGGGAAGGATTTTGGGGTTGTTCGCTCATAGAGTAGTAGCTGAAATTAGGTGGGTTTGGGGCAAGCTGTCAAGCGGCTCATTTGCCCGGATTGTTTTTGTGGATAATTTCGGCGAGTTCTTGTTGCTCGATTTGATCGAGCGTCTTGCCGCGTTGATCTAGGGTTTCGAAGGTTTTGGTGACGGTTTCAGTCATGCGCTCGTGGGTCTCACTAGAGCCGCCTATGATCGCAAAGCGATCTGCTTTGGTGATCCGTTTATGGCCGTCAGTGTTGTCTAAACCGACTCCGAGCAGGTGTCCGGACTTTTTCATTTTATGCTGCATCTTAAGTGAAGCTGCGATTAAAGCTAAAACCAGTAGTGGTACCGCATTCACAGCGAATGTCAGAAAAGGCGCGATCTTGTTTAATCAGTATTTCTCCAAGCCGTGTGAGCTCAAGCACGGCGAGAAAGGTAGCGACGATGGTGGTGATCGTTGTGGTCGCTTCGAAAAGTTCTGAAAATAAAAAGTTAGGCTTCTGCTTGAAGCGTAGTAGGATGAACTCCATGCGATCGGCGACGGTGATTTGCTCGGCATTAATTTCTCCTGTGGTGATGCGCTCTGCGAGCCGCCGAAGCACTTGATTGAAGGTATTCCATAAATCGACGCGTTCGACCGGCTTGAGCGGTCGTTCGGCCGTCTGTAGTGCCTCTTTAGGGCCGATTCGAGCGATCAGATCGTTACTGTTGAGGATGAGCTCCTCAATTTCGGCAGATGCTTCCTTGAACTTTTTGTATTCAAGCAGCTGTTGCACTAGCTCCCAGCGTGGGTCGATGTCGTCGTCTTCGACGTCTTGATTGGAGCCTTGGTCCTTTTGTGGTAGGAGCATGCGACTCTTAATATACATGAGCGTCGCGGCCATAACGAAAAATTCACCTGCGACTTCGAGGTCGAGATTCTCCATCGAGTCGAGAATTTCAATGTATTGCGCGGTGACGTGCTCGATCGGTATATCGTAGATGTCGACCTCGTTGCGTCGAATTAGGTAGAGCAATAAGTCCAGTGGTCCTTCGAATGCTGGCAGTCGAATGGCGAAGTCATTTGAGGGGACGAGTGCTTCTTGCATGCTGATCGGTGGTTACTGATTTGCGAGGCGTAGGCGCACGGTAAATTCGAAATCGCTCTCGCGGCTAGAATCCTGACGGAAGGTGAGACCGTAGATGATTTCCCATGCGCTGTTGAGCCGCGTGTTAATACCGAACTCGGTGCTGGTAAATTCGCCAGTTTCGGCGTCGTAGCGGGT
>JABJQI010000235.1 GCA_018663485.1 Opitutia bacterium | reverse complement strand
GCGCATCTGCGGCATCGGTGAGCGCATCTGGAATAAAGGATATGTCGATGGTAATGGTGGTAACATCACTGTTCGCGTCGGTGATAACCTTGTGCTTTGCACACCGACACTCATCTCCAAGGGCTTTATGACTCCAGATGACATCTGCATGGTGGATCTGGATGGTAATCAAGTCGCAGGCACTCGTCCCCGTACGTCTGAGGTCAACACCCACTTGGCAATCATGAAAAATGAGCCGAATGCTAAGTCTTGCGTGCATGCGCACCCAATTTATGCCACTGCTTTTGCGGTTGCAGGGGTCACTCCGCCTTCTTGCTTGATCCCTGAGCCTGAAGTGTTCCTCGGTGAAATCGGTTTCGCTAGCTACCAGACACCAGGTTCTCCAGAGAACGCGAGTGAAGTTGCTAAGCTTGCCAAGAAGCACCAGTCCATCTTGATGCAAAATCACGGTGTGATCTGCTGGGGTAAGGATGTCGAAGACGCTTACTGGAAGATGGAAAACACCGATGCATTTTGCCACACTGTGACAATTACCATGCAAATCGGTGGTCCAAAGCAGTATAGTCCAGACAAGCTCAAGGAGCTCATCGAAATCCGTAAGAAGCTCGGCATGCCTGATCACCGCCTCGACGAACTCAAGGAGTGCGAACTGTGCGACGCAGCAGCATACACAGTACACACAACTCCTCAACCAAGTGCAGATTGCGGTTGTGACCTGCCAACTGGCGACGTCGACGAAGCACTGGTTCAAAAGATCACTGATACGATATTGAAGAAACTGAGCTAAACGAATTTCAGTTCTTCCGTTTTCGGTATGCTAGTTTTCAGTTCATTGACGTGTAATGGCGACAATTAAAAAGTTTGAAGATATACAGGCTTGGCAGAAGGCTAGTGATGTCTCGGCAGCTATTTATCGTCTTTGTAAGCAAGGCGATTTAGCCACGGACTTCGGCCTTCGTGATCAAATACGTCGCTGTGCTGTATCGACACAGTCATATATTGCTGAAGGTTTCGGCCGAGAGGGTAACAAGCAATTCGTATATTTTCTTCGAATTGCGAAAGGTTATGCCTGTGAGTTTCGCTCACAGTTATACAATTTACTTGATGCTGAATATATCGATCAAGCTACATGCGATGACCTCTATGGGAAATCCGAAGAAACTGATCGCCTAGTCGGCGGTTTCATTAACTACTTAAACAATTCATCCGCTATTTAATTTTCTTGTTTAAACAGAAAGCTAGGTAACAGAAAACTAAACAACAGAATACTGAGAAACTTATTTATGAACAAATCTCCTATCCGCGTCGCAGTCACAGGTGCTGCTGGTAACATTGGTTACGCACTTCTTTTTCGTATCGCTTCAGGTGCCATGTTTGGCCCCGATCAACCGGTCGCTTTGAATCTTGTCGAAATCGAGCCTGGCATGGGCGCCCTAAAAGGGGTCGCTATGGAGCTCGATGACTGCGCTTTTCCACTGCTTACTGAAATCGTTCAGACTTCGGATTTGAGCGTTGGCTTTAAAGATGTCGATTGGGCATTGCTGGTCGGTTCTGTGCCGCGCAAAAAAGGTATGGAGCGTGCTGATTTGCTCGGCATCAATGGTAAGGTTTTTGTTGGGCAAGGTAAGGCGATTAATGACAACGCAAAACCAAGTGTGCGCGTCGTCGTCGTCGGCAACCCATGTAACACTAACTGCCTCATCGCGATGAAGAGTGCGCCTAGCATTCCTAATGAGCAGTTCTTCGCTATGACTCGTCTCGACGAGAATCGCGCAAAGACACAGCTCGCTCAAAAGGCTGGCGTTGCAGTCGAGGAAGTCTCCGAACTCTGCATCTGGGGTAATCACAGTCCAACGATGTTTCCTGACTTCTACAACACCAAGATCGGCCGTCAAAAAGCAACCAACGTGATTACTGACGAAGCATGGCTTAAAAATACATTCGTGCCTGACGTTGGCACTCGCGGCGCAGCGATTATTGCTGCACGTGGTGCCTCCTCTGCTGCTTCCGCGGCGAATGCTGTAGTCGATACTGTGCGCGATTTGTGCACTCCGACTCGTGGTGACTTCCACAGTGTCTGTGTCATCTCCAATGGCGAATACGGCACACCAGCTGGCATCATTACATCATTACCAATCAAGGTGGATGCTGTTGGGAAGTGGCGCGTCGTCGAAGGCCTCAGCCTCACTGGCTACGCCAAAGAAAAGATTGCTGCGTCGAATCAGGAATTGCTCGACGAGCGTGAGATGGCTTTTGGCCAGCTCGGCTTGAGCATCTAATTAGCATTAGTACATTTCAATCCATCAGGCGTCTCTAATCGGACGCCTGATTTTGTTTCTGTCGCTTGATAGGTCTGTATTTCACGGTATGCAGTATCTTAGCCTCGATCGTAAGATCGGGGAGCAGCGCATATTATATTCAGCTCTCCAAGCCATTCTCACTTGTCAACGGAGAGGGCAACACTCACAAATCACCGCTTTTTATTTATGCAAACTAAAGATCTAATTCTCGATGACGTAGATATCTATGGCGGCACGCAAACACGTGTTGAGACCAATGATGATGCGATTAATAGCTACGCTGACGAAATGGCCTCAGGCGCGGCATTTCCACCGATCACCGTATTTTATGACGGTGCCAAATACTGGCTCGCTGACGGTTTCCACCGCTTTCTTGCTGCGCAGCGCAACGAGTCCGAATCGATTTCTGCTGAGGTGCATCAAGGTTCGCGCACGGATGCGCTACGCCATGCGCTCGGTGCGAATTCAACTAATGGTATCTACCGTTCCAATGCGGATAAACGCAATGCCGTCGAAATTGCTTTAGAAGAGTGGCCGAACATGTCTAATAGTGTGATTGCCGAATTGTGTCGCGTGTCAGGTGATCTGGTGCGCCGCAATCGTACCGCCATGGAGAAGCTGGAGCGCATTGAGCCGCAACAGAGTGTCACTGGTAAAGACGGCAAACAGTATCCGACTGGTATCGAACGCGAGCCCCGTGGCAAGTCCGAGGGCAGCTCCAGCGAAGGCCAAGGCGGTGGTGGCCGTAGCAGCGGCAAGGGCAAGGGCGAGTTTGGCACACCCGGCGGTAGTAACGCCGAGATCGAGCACGATGCCAAGATCATGATCCGCAATGGTGAGATTAAGCACTCCGAACTTGATAAACTCAATAGCGTCACCGCACTCGATTATGCCGACACCGCCATCAACGTGCTCGAGCGCATGAAACCTGAAGATCCACGTCTACTCGAAGCGATTGGCCGCATTGAGCGCTGGTTAGCCAAACAAAAAGCCCCAGCAGTTTAATTTGTTACCTAACGATTAATTCAGAAGGCCTCCGCTCTAGGAGGCCTTTTTGGGTTTTTATTTCGGTAGCGCGCTTTGGCTCAAAGCGCATTCAATGATCCCAATTCTGATGAATAATTCGCGACAAGGATTTGTAGTTCAGCTACGCCTGTGCGAACCAGGCGGTGCTCGTCCCTCCACGAGTCAAGCATGCTAGCATCAGGTAGGGACCACCTCGGTGTGGTCCGCGTCAGTTCAAGTTTGAATGAATAATGCGCAAAAAATCTCACCTTTCCGAGTTGCGCTGTTCGGATCGCTGCTTACATTGATTGTAACCCTGCAGTGTTCGATCTTAATCGGAGTATCTGTCCTTTACTCTTTAGTAATTGGGAGCTGAAACCTTGAAGGTCGCTGTCCAGCCGTCAACCGGAAGGCAAAAACTGACAAGGAAGCGCCCACCTTAGACACAAAAGGCTTAAGAACTCCCCCTTAACCGGCACATGTGGGGCCTTTTTTTTGAGGGTGTTGAATGAAAACGGTATCAGTGTATCTCGCACTGCATCCTTTCTTATGTAGATCGATCGGTAGATGCACGGCCTCAATCAGATGCGGGCTTGTTGTGCAATGACCGTCATAGGAGTGTGGGCGACCCGCCCACATTTTCCGCATAGCAGGGCGACCCGCCCTACATTTTCCGCAGAGGAGGGCGACCCGCCCTCATTCATTCTGTGTACCTGCAAAGGAGGGCGAGTCGTCCTCCCTCCTTTTACCACTCATCGCAACGAAGCTTTTTGTTAAAAGTGTTTTGAGCGAGCGGTAGATGCGCAACGTGACGCAGACGAAGAAATTCGTCCTTTCACAAATTAGCTCGAATCCCTAGTAGCGAGGATGGCGGCCGCAGTTTGCTTGCCTGAGACGACGGCGCCCTCGATCGAGGCACTGCTCAGGTGGTCGCCACAGACCCACACGCCCGCATGGTGCATGCTGGTCGGTGCACTGCCGTTCGGTAACTGCTCCGGCAAGCCGCGGCGGATGTGGTCGGTTCGTAAATGTCGCCAGCTACTGGCTTCGGGGCCGAACCATTCGAGCAACTCTGCGCGTACCTGTTCGACAAGGCCATCTGTCTCGACCAAGCCGAGCACCGATACCGATAGCAGTGATTGGCCCTCAGGGGCATAGCAGGGCGCAGCATCGCTGATCACGCACACATTGTTGACCGTGCCAGACCCAGATCCGTTGAGGCAAATAATGGCTTCGCGGATCGGCGAGCGATCTGCGGCAAAGTAGAGTGTGGTCACTGAGCGCCACTCAGGTGCCGAACCCTCAAGGCTGGGGAGCAGGGCATGCGCGGTGGAGCCGTCGGTCGCCACCACGGTGGCACTGCCTTGAATCCGTTCGCCACTTTCGAGAGTGATAAAATCGGTGCCGACTGCTTGGACCGCTTGATTCAATTGGATGCTGCCATCCGGCAGGTGAGCGGCTAGTTGTTTGGGGATTTCACCCATACCCTGCGCCGGGACGGTGGCGCTGCCTTGGCCGAAGAGTTTAAAGGTAAACTCGAACATTCGGCTGGAGGTGCGTAGCGCGCGCTCCAAAAAAATCCCCCCGTAGAAGGAGCGAAAAAAACGGTCAATGATTGCTTCTGAAAAGCCGCAGTCGCGCAAGTAGGCTTCCGTCGAGCGATCCTCACGCGCAGCAATTGCCTCGAACGAGCTATTCAGGATTTTCATTCGCATCAGCCCCACCCGCAGTTTGTCAGCCAGGCTGCCGACTGGTGCGGTCACGCTACTCCAGGCACTCGCAGGTCGCCGAAACACATCCATTAGACGGTGTAAGCGTCCGTCTCGATAAATCAGTGCACCCGGCTCGAAGGCTTTTAGGTCGAGCGCTTCGAGGTCGAGTAATTTGCCAGTCTCGGGATAGCGATCGAGATAGACTTGAAAGCCGTGATCCAATAAAAACCCATCGACTTTATCAGTGCGTACGCGGCCGCCCACGGCGTCGCTGGCTTCAAAAATACGTACCTGCCGCCCAGCTCGCTGCAGTTGCACGGCGCAGGCCAGGCCTGCCATACCGGCACCCACAATCAGAACCGGCGGTGTTGCAGCAGAGCCCACCCGATTAGTAGGCCTTCATCGCTGCTTGGAACTCGTCCGTCCAAGGCGTCGGTTGATGTGTTTGGCTAGACAGCTTACACACTGTGCGGCTGCCATCGCAATAAACAACGCTGCTGTCCTGCGGGTGCCGAACGGTGAAGCGCATCGTTACGCCGCTGCTGCGCACGCGCTCGATCTGGTAGTCCACCGCGATCGGTCCTGGCACAGTAAACGCTTGTCGAAAACGTGCTTCGACGTTGTGCACGACCACGAAAATATCTTCGTCTCGCTCGATATTAAAGTCCGCCACCCCTAGTAATTCTTGAAAGAACTGTTGCTGAGCCCGTTCTAGATGTAGCAAATAGCGGGTATGGTGGAGCATGCCCAGGCCGTCGAGCTCGTCGAAAAAAACTTCTGTTTGGTATGTAAAGGTTGAACTCATAAGTGAATAGTGGTGTCGCTGAATAAGGGATACCACAGGCACGGATTCTTCAAGCATCCATTCTGACTTTATTTTTTAGGGGAGGGACGTGCTCCGCCTCGTCCGCAGCGGTAGTGGTGGCTCCGACTGCCCTGCATGGTGGTTGCTGTATCATCTCACTACTCCAGCTGCCGCCACGCGCAGACGCCGATGGATTAAAGTATGCTAGTAAGGATCGCGCCTTAATTGCGTTTTATATTTGTGTTTTATTTTAGCAAACAAGCGGCGCGAGATGCACTCGAGCAATTCTTACCACGTGCGGGTCTGGTCTATACCCGTGCCCGCAATTTTGATTATGGTCGCGAGCACCGAGACAATGTATCAATGCTCTCGCCTTGGGTACGCCTGCGGGTCATGCCTGAATGGGAACTGGTCGCGGCGGTGTTGCAGCAACACTCTGTCAGCGAAGCGGCAAAGTTTATTGATGAAGTCTGTTGGCGGACTTATTGGAAGGGCTGGCTGAGCCGCCGGCCGACGGTGTGGCTGGATTACTGTGCTGAATTGGCGGCGGAGCAAGCCTCACTGCCTAAACAGTCAGACTACCATGCCATTGTCAGCGCTAGCAGCGGGATCGATTGCATGGATGCCTGGACGCGCGAACTGCTCGACACCGGCTATCTGCACAACCATGCGCGCATGTGGTATGCTAGTATTTGGATACACACACTTAAATTACCATGGACTTTAGGGGCTGATTTTTTCTTTAGGCATTTGTTGGATGGAGATCCTGCCTCCAATACTCTGAGTTGGCGCTGGGTGGCGGGCTTACATACCGAGGGTAAAACATATTTGGCTACGGCAGATAATATCCAGCAATACAGCGATGGCCGTTTGAATCCGCAGATCCAATTAGCGACCGTCCCTGTAGATGTGTCTCGCAGTAGTCGCAACCCGCCAGCCGCCCCACATCAAACACTGGCACCACTGCCGAACTCTGATCGAGTGGGGCTGCTGCTACACGAGGAGGATCTGTCGGCACTCAACTGGCTAGGCGAGCGGGCAGCAATTCATGCCACCTCAGGCTTTATTCCGCAGCAGTGCTACCAAACTCAGCGCATCGCACAGTCGGTATTTGATTTCCGGCACAATTGCCTGCGCGATGCACTCAACGGTAGGGGAGAAGTCTACACCCAGATCGATGCAGTCGTGGCATGGGCAGAACAAGCGAACATCGAGGTTCTGCTGATAGCTGAGCCATCCATTGGTATCTGGAATCAGGTCTTACCAGAGCTGCAGCAGGCGCTGCGTAACAATAATATTCAGTTAGTCTGCCAGCGTCATTGGTGGGACGACCACTTCTATCCACACGCGCAGGCTGGCTTCTTTCGCTTTAAAAAAGCCATCCCCGCCGCCATCGGGCAACTAAATCTAGGCGCTCATCTTTCACAAACTAGGCAATGATTCGTCGAGCGCTCGTGCGCAGTGCCAATCTGTGCCGGCCTCGCCGCTGATGCATGTGGTGTCGCTCTGTATTTCAAAGTTGAGTCCCATATATACCTATTTTTAATTTATAAACAGTTGATTGCGTTGCCTGCTCACCAACCCTCACATTCACTCAATTATTAATCCACCCATGAAAAACCGACTGCGTCTCACTGTCCTATTGCTTAGTTCGTTGTTCCATATGGGTTGCGTCAGTGTCGACGAGCGTATGCAGAGCTACGTCGGGCAGCATTATTCAAATGTTGTGGCTACATGGGGCGAGCCCGACAGCGAAATTGATAACGGCGAGGGCGGTCAACTGCTTACTTGGCGTTTTATTACCTCCCACACCACACCCGCTCAAGTCACCACGACGACTACGCATAATACCAATAGTAGTCTTCACCTCCATGCCGTTCAGCCGGATACTTCGCACGCAGTGCAGCACCATTACGCCGCCTCGCAGTATGGCAATTCACAGCATGGTAGCACGCATAGCCATGAGCATGTCAACACGACCGGCAACCAAGTCAGCACCACCACTTATATCCCTGAATCTACTAGCACCAATACCTATACACGTTCGTTTTACACCGATGCCGAGGGTCTTATTTATAAGTTTGCTTGGAAGGGCTGGCATCCGGGCTATTAAAGACTTTGCACGGTATTCACTTTTTGAGAACCAATGTCTGCTGCACCGCATGCATCGCCGCGTGTTTCTCCGGGTCTAAAAGCCTCGGGCAATGCGTCCAGTTTTTCGTACCTTGTATTTATTGCGATAAGGCCTGACTGCTCGCTATGATGGTTCTGTGCACGCAATCAAATAATGGCAGAGTTAAACGGGGCTGTGTTTTATCTTCCCTCATTAATTCAGCTGAGTCCTCGCTTATGTCTGTTCAGCTGCGAGTCCAACGTTTGAGTATTTCGATGCCCCTTAGGTCTGGTCTGAATGTTTGTTCGTAGTAGCGCTGGTGATCAGTGATGCGCTGCGTGCCATCCGCATCGATTCTCCATCCGAAAGGAAATTGATTGGTTAGCTCAATCGCTTGTTTAAGCAGTGACTTCGAATAGGCGGCTGCGCTGCCATTCACTAGTTGGTCACCTTGATACTTCACGTTGATGCGTTCCATTTCTCGATAGATCAACACTGGGCCCTGGGGCCCCTCAATGACTAGCCCGTCGGCTATCCGACGTATCGACTGGGGAGTCAGGCGCATCTTTGTGATGGTTGATGTGTTCGAATGTTCACTGGTTTTGTATTGTGCCCAGTGGGGTAGGACAAATACGGGGTGACCCAAGAAATAATCGTAATTTTTTGCCGATCACTTACACTTGAACGGCTTGGCTTGTGACTGCCCAGAGAGTACCCAGCAGTTCTCTTTGTTTCTACCCTAGATCTAAGGTATCCCAGCTCAGTACACTGTTTACAGGTCTCAGCTCTCAAGTCTCAGCTCTGCCACCTCAGGTCTCCAAGATCCCCTGCGCATGTTTGTGCACGCTGTTCTTGAGCTTCGCAGGACCAAGCACTTTAGCATGCGAGCCCCAGCTGAGGATCCAGCGTTCAATTTCAAATAGATCAGCGAGTTCAATGCGGAACTCGATATGGCCGTCGCCTAGTTCTTTAATCTCCTGAGCGGGGTGCCACTCTTTCTCTTGGATTAGCTGCCCAGCCCAAGAGTCAAACTCGACGCGAATCTTGTACTTGGTGTCACCGCGAAAGACTCCGAAGGCATCTTTTAAATGTTTTTGTATGTCGAAGTCCTTTGGGCGCTTGAAGTTTTTTTCGGTCAAGGCGACCTTGCGCATCCGAACGAGTGCAAATGTGCGCAGTGCTTTGCGGACCTTGTCCCAGCATACTAGGTACCACTGGTTTTCTACGCAGCACAAGTGATAGGGGCGCACCTTGCGTCGGTTCCAACGACTGCCGCCCAAGTTCTTGTAGTCAAATTCCAACTCCAGCTCCTGTTCGACCGCACGTGTTACGAACTGAAAGGTTTCAATATTTGCGGTCGAGATGCCAGCGGATTTAAAACTCACCGGTGCATCGAGTCGATCCAGTGACATGAACACCTTATCCTTCAGCCCATCAGATAGCTTTTGTAGCGCAGCTTCGAGTGGTGCTTGGAACGGCGTGCCCTTGTAGGGCTCCATGGCTTTCTGGGCGACGAGCAAGGCAAACAGTTCGCCCTCTGTGACTTGTAGCGTTGGGAAGCCATCTACGTAGCCATCATAGTTGTATCCATTCGCCACGGCATCCCATGCAATCGGTAGGTGCATTTGATCGCGCATGAAGGCGATGTCGCGATTGATCGTCTTGGTCGAAGTCTCCAAGAGTTCTGAAAGTCGGGTGGCGTTGGGCAGGCGGTTCTCCTTGAGTTCCTCATGAATTCGCATCATGCGGGCAAGGGGAGGACGTGAGCGGAGGACGACGGGCTTCTTTTTTGACATGATGCGAGTTCGTAAACTGGGCAATTTATTAAAGTCGGTGCTTAGGAATGCTTAGCTTTTGCTGGACATTAATCAGCGATTTATAATTAGCCATCTGATAGGTAGGACGTCAATGTCTAAGGGGAGGCAACAGAAACAGTTTTAGTCCACTGTATCATGATTCAATAGTATTCATTTATTTGAAATAATCTCGTTTGGACTCTAGATAAATAAGGGACATGTCCTTATGTTGTTCAGTGACTTCAATCCTTCGTCTCATTGACGTCAGTCAGTTTAGGAATCGCTTGGGCGGGTTAAATGTATCACATTCTCATGTCTGATAACAATCGTCAGGATTGTTAATTAATCTGGGTGTGTCTCCATGTGTCGGAAGTGCTGTAAGTGTGACAAGTCCAGTGAGTAACACAATTAACCGAGGATGGCTGATCCTTGCAGAACTATATCGACAGAAGTGTAGATGGGGAACCAGTGGCCCTTCTGGTGTTGGCTTAAATTATAAGCATAACAACCAGCGCCTTTTTCTTCGCGGCCGCGGTCGCAATCCATGGTGCTTAGAGGGGGCGATAACGATTGGGCGGCAGCCGAGTAAATAAATAGTCCGATTCGACCAAAAAAGGCGAGTATTCGTTGCTGTTGCGGGGTCATGCCGGAGCCGTAATGCCTGATAATTACTGGCTGCGCCTGACGCGGTAGAAAATCGACTTTCCTAAGCTTGGGGCGGGGAGGTCTGTGATCGATAGGGTGGTCTCGCTGCTGGTTTGGCTCATAATTTGGATGGTCTGCCAGTCGCTGAGGTCGGCTGAGGTCTCAACGGCGTAAAGATCGTATGCTTGAGTGGTCCATTCCAAGGTGTTGCTGGAAAATTGAGAAATTTTGAAGGCGGAGCTGGTATCGGTGGGGTCGGTGCCTAGCTGGAATTCCTGCAGTGTATTAAATCCGTCGCCGTCGGTGTCTGCGCTTGCGCTCGAACCGTTGGGGCTGCCGTAGTAAGTGTTCATCCACGAGTCAGGGATGCCGTCGGGCGCCCCAGATGGTTGGCTGTCGGCGCGGAATCCAACGACCCGAATTTCGATAAAGGGCGAGAGGTTGGTGCCGTCGGAAAGGCGACCGCGGAACCGCGCATATGCCGTCGAACTGGGATCGCTTACGGTGGTATCGCCATAATACCCATCGGGTGTGAAGGTAATCGTGCTGGCGTTTAGACTGAAGGTGCCATTGCTTTCGGTGGCGCTATCGACTTGCAGGCTCAGCGCATCCCCCTGCAGGTCAAAGCCAGTGATGGTGACTTGATTGACTTCAGGGTTCGTGAGTGTGCCGGTAGGATAAGTGACGGCATAGAGTACGCGGTCGTAGCTGAATGGCGGCGTGTTGCGCGGGTAGGCTTTGAGGACGGTGGTGATGTCGTAACTGTTGAGTGAGGCGCCGCGGTCGTCGCCATGTGCCTGATAATACATGATAGCCTCCGACAAATCCTCATCACTTTCATTGCTGGTCTCGCTGCTGTGCGCGAGTCCGATGACGTGGCCAATCTCGTGAGTGAGCACTTCTTCCAGGGTCACTGCATTCGAGAGGCTAGACTTGGGGTGATTGAGCACGATGTAGCCAAAGCTGATTGGATTGAAGGGGCTGCCGTCGATGGTGCCGCCATTGCCGGCAGCCAGGTAGTATCCAGCGCCTCCAAAGCCGAGGGTGGTGCTGTTGTCGGGGATGTGGTTAAAGGTGTCGTGGAATTGCACTCGAATCACGAGTCCGTCGACGGAGCCGTAGTCTTCCGCGGATTTGGAAAAGGTCTGTGTGCCGCTGTAATTAAAGAGAATGGTGCTGTTGGCCTCCCATGCGGCGAGTGCATTGCTCAATGCACTGAGGGCTTGCAGTTCGGTAATGCCGCTCGGCAGGGTAGAGGTGTCGGCATAGACGGGGATCGGCTCATCTCGATCAGGCGAGTTAAAGCGGCGAAAGCCACTGTTATCGAGCAGTCCCGAGCTGCTGACGGAAAACTGCATCGTCATGGGCTCGGCCTCGAAGGGGCTGAGGTCGGCACCCGCATCGAGTCCGGAAGCGAGGGTGCGGAGGGCATCTAGATCGACTGTATTCAGCGGGCTGATACCGGCCGGACCATTGTAGAACGCGAGCTGTGCGTCGTTGATTTGGAGGTGGAGCAAATAAGTGCTTTCCGTGGACAGGGCCGGTAGGCGGGAGTCGGCCTTGGCGCTTCCGTTATAAATGCCGCCAGGCGCGTAGACTTCAAAATAGGCGGGTACGGTGCCGCGAATGGCCTCGATCGTGCGAAACAGAAAGCGTGTCTGGATCGAGCCATCTTTGAGGCGTCCTTGGCTGACCACTAGTTCGGCGGAGGCAGTCGCATCGGCGGTGACCGTTTGTTCTGCCGCTGTCTGTGGTAACACGGACATGGCGTGGGTAGTGAGCGGCATTAATAGTGCACAGAGCCAGTAGAGAGGGGATTTCATCGGTAAATGTCTTCGGGCCAAGGAATGGTTTTAGGGCGAGCGATGTTTTTAGGCTTAACTCTAGTAGACTGCGTTGCAAGGGCGGGTGCTGTCGAGGAGTTGATTCACATATTTCTTATGAATGAAAAATGGGGTCATTTCGTTATACTTACAGTGGCACTGATCGCCGCCGCAGTGGCGTGGTCAGGCCATGTTGTTCTCTAATCGGCAGCAAAGGTCTGGCTGACAGGGCAGACCTTGCGAGTGGCCCCAGTGTTTGTGCCAAGATGAAGTCATCCTGCTGATCGCGGATGCCTTAAGGCCGGTCTAAGTCTGAATACTATTGAGGCTCGCAACCAGTGCCTCATCACTCTCCATCGTCGCCAGGGATTTTCTGAGGATGGCATCGATGTCATCCGGTAGATTTTTCCCGAGCGGAGTCTTTGAGGCGGTGAATTTACCATAGCAGTCGCCTGTCGCACCCATCTTGTAGAGATTGATTAGCAGTAATTTCTGCAAGCTTGCAGAGTTTTTGCTGAGTTTAGTTTCTAGATCGTCATCACGGATGCATAGCATTAAGACGAGGTCGTAGCACTTTTGGTAATTAGGCATGAATTCCTTTAAATGGCGTCCTTCAGTCATGATATAGCTTAGGTAGACATTCTTATTGCCATGATGGGTTAGGTAGATGTCAGTCGACACTTCTATTTTATACTGCATGGGGATCTCATTAAAGGTATGCTCAATTGTCCCAACTTTGACCGCACGGGGAGATCCCGGCACATTTGGCAATGAAGCGTAGTCTGCCATCCAATAGGGCTGTGCATCGTAGGTTGAAACGAGGTAGTGATTCGGGATGATTTCAGCTGCGTAATTGTCCAATAGATTAAGCTGAGATTGATCTTCAGGTAAATTTGCATGGCTGGCTTTACCCTTGCCGATCAGGAAGTCGTGGCCGCCATAGCGGCTCATCATTTGTTGCATCATAGTCGTATTCAATTGAAGTTTATTCGAGCGCAGGGATTCACTCCGTGATGCAGGGCGCATCGATATTTATTAGCATGATTGCGCTTAGATAGCCGCCCCTGAATAAGTTGCCATTGGCTGCAAGTTTAGACGCGGCTATCAATTTAGTTTTCGGGAGTACATAAACTAACGATGCCCGAAGATAACTGCCACTATTGCCGATCGCGTTTTTCCCGAGTTGATGTTTCAATCTCTGATTCAGCTTGTACTGGTGGTGTTACACCAGCGACTAGCTTCGCAAATTCCTTTTTACCAATTCGATCAAAGGTGTAGTAATTGACCGTCTCTTTCTTATTGATAATGGTGGCATCAATCGCTGCTTCCGGCACACCCCACACAACAGAGACTGGCCAAGCCAATAGATTCAGGAACCCATACATCCACTGCGACGATTCGTCAGTTCCGGCTGCTAGGTAAAAATTGCCGAAACCAGGCAGAACATTAAGCGCTGCCGCCGCTGCTGGATGTTTCACCTGAATTTCGCTTGCATTCACGCCATACGACTCAAGTTCTTGCAGCGTTGCTTTCTCTGTTCTGGATAGGGTGGTGCACCCGCTAATGACCAGCGAGCTGCTAATGATAATGGCCGTTTGAATAATAACTTTCATAAGTTTTCTGATTAGTATGGTTTTTTTTAGTTTATAGTTCGGTAAATCATCGATCGAATTGAATCAGCGTGGCAGCGGCTCTATTAGGGGCTTAGCTCAAGCACATCAAAATTAAGTGCCGACCTAATTGATTTGCACACTACCAGTATAGCGACAGGGTGGGACATTGGTAGTCCTATGAATTTCAGTCATGATCACTGCGCAGTTTTTATCGCCGTTGAGGGTGCTGCGCTTGGTTTTGCTCGATCTCTAAATTGGGTAATAGTGTAAGCCCTTTAGAAATGCATTCATGCCGCTGCACTTCATTAGCAGGGCAAGGGACGACCCGCCGTCCCCAATCGTGGCGTCTCCGCTGGCGGAGGCCTCCCACTTTAATGGGGGAGGGACGACCTCCGCGTCGTCCGCACATTCGTCGTCATCGGGAGGGATGACCTCCGCGTCGTCCGCATTTCCACGTAGCGAGCGGGTTTATCCCGCGATTATGCCCTTTGGTGCGGGAAGGAACTAAAGGGTCAAACGTTTAAATTAAATATCTAACCACTTTTACGTTCAGTGTTTTAAAACAGGAAATGCTCCTTTGGGTAGTTGCTCGGCTAATAATGTAATCACGGACCAGTGGCCTGGGTGGTGTTGCATGTGTGTCTCAGCATCACCCCAGAGCAGGGACGAGCTAAGTATATTTAATTTAAGCGTTTGACCCCTTATTTACTCACGACGTTTTTCAATTCCTGAATCGCGACTACGTGTTTACGTATATTGTGAGTTCGGCGTTACTGCTGTATTCTATAATTATTATAATTCGAATTTAACCCAACCTTTAGACTATGAAAATGCAAAGCAACCCAATCCGCTCAGGCGATGCAGGCAATAAATAAGGAGTCAAACGTTTAAAATAAACATCTAGCCACATTTCCGTTCAGTGTTTTAAGATAGGGATTACTCTTTGGGTAATTACTCGGCTATTATTGTGTTAGCGGATTAGAAGGTGTTGCATGCGTGTCTCAGCATCGCCCAAGAGCGATGACAAAGTTGTTATATATAACTTAAGCGTTTGCCCCCTTTTGCCCTCCGGGCGAGGCACGGAATTTTAAATTCACATATTAGTGGTTTAAGAGTTTCAAGCTAAATTTCCGCACACACAGCCGTTCACCATTTATGCAAGCCACTACACCACATCATTTTTATTATATGTATTATAAATTGTTAGTACTCACAATCCTGGCTCTGTGCAGCCATGCCGTCGTCGCAGCCGATACGCTGCCGGTATCGTCAAAAAATTATTCCTATCTCTATTTTGAAAATGGCTATCCGACTCGGTACCGCTACCGCCGCCCAGAGGTAAACTCGGCTGCGCGCGCGAATCCAGATCTGGTTTTCCAGACGGGTTACTACAGTGTGGTGCTGGATTGCAAAAATATTACGCTCAAGGGTTACGACGCACTGCTTGGATCTGACTACCGGACCGCACTCAATCAGGATGTCACCACAACTACACCCGCAACAGAATTCACGCTGCAAGTGACTCAGGATGGGGTTGTCTACACTTGCACGGAGGCTCAGGTACAGGCAACTAATGTGGATAATGTGCGGCTGATCGAAAGCGGACAATATGTGAAGCGTATTGATCACCTTGGGCTGGTCTTTAAAGATTCGGAAGGCAACGTGTTGGTGACGGATAACGAGTGTCGCTTGGAAATCACCGCATGGCCGGATCGCATTACGTTCGTGTTGGATTTTACCAGCGAGACCAGCAACCCTATCACCAGTACTACAGTCGAAGTGGTCTCATCAGATGGTGTGACGCACACTGCCGTGTCGCAGACTAACAAGGCGCGTTTGACCCTGAAGCCGCAAAAGGATGTCAAGCTCTCTGAGCTAAACCCCAGCGAATATGTGACGCAGGCCACCAATTTGCAAACGACTGCGGCGCTTCCGGTGAGTTTCGATTCCGACACGCATGCCTTCAATGTCGATTTGCCAGCAGCAGGCCCGGTCAAGTATCCCTCTGCTATAGATCGAGTGGACGAATACCTGATCGAAGTGACGAATCCGCTGTCCGAAGTTACCAATATACCCTTACGCTTTATGCAGCAAACTCCGCGTGCGATCACCGGAACGGTGATGCTTCT
>JABJQI010000175.1 GCA_018663485.1 Opitutia bacterium | reverse complement strand
TAGGAGAGCTTACTTTGGAAAAAGTTATCGATCCAGGTGATGCATTTAAAAAAGTAAAAGGCGGGCGTGGAGGTACCTTCCAAGTTGCTTTTGATCGCATGAAATACTGGCAAGATGTTGAAAATATCTGGCTCGATGGCGTCTTAAGTTCCACATGGGAATGGACATACAATCGTATCGAATCGGTAGATTTAGACAAACGGCACATTACTTTAGCCTATCCGGAACTATCGGCCATATGTCAGGGCGATTCGGTTCGCTTGCCTCACTTCTATTTCGAAAATATCCCCGAAGAAATAGATCAAGATGGAGAGTATTGGATCGATCGAAAGAATGGCCTAATCTATTTCCTGGGGGATGAGGATCTATCTGGGCTCATGCTTACTACCTTAGAGACGCCAATGATGGTGCTTAAAAATACTTCAAATATTACTTTTGAAGACATTATTTTTTCATTCGGTAGAAATCATGGAATTGCAATCAATGACAGCCAAGGGATCACTATCCCTTCGTGGTCGAAAAGTCCTCCGACCTGGTGAACTGGACCGTGACGGCAGACTACGAGGGGAGTGCCAGTCAATCCACTATCGACTTCACCGGTGGCGAGCCGACTTCCTGGGATATCATCGTGGCAGGCAACGCTGCGGACTATGCGATTTCAGCCAACGGTGGTTCGCCCTCAGTGGTTCAACTCAATGATACTCAATTACGACTGGGTGCCAAGAAGGAGAGTGGCTTCAACGATGGTCGCGATGCGGTGCTCATTTTTGAACTACCGGTTCTCCCGGCAAGCTCGGAGCTCACAATGGCCCAGCTCGAACTTGTGGCAACACGACAGTACGCACAGTTCGATGCCGATCTCTGGGTAATCGGGATTCAGGGCAGCACCAGTCCGATCATCGACTACCATGAAACGCAGCCGCAAGGCGGAACCAAGCTGCAAGATCGCTTGATGGATCATATGCTTGCGGGTATCCCAACGCAGACCACCGTCAAGTCCTCGCTAGCAGGTGAGCTTTCCAGTTACTTGCGCAACTTTTATGCGTCGAACCCCGGCTATGCAGGCGGGCAGTATCTTTTCCTACGAGTGAATGCTGCCATCGATCCGCGCGACCAGACGCTGCAGGGCAACGACGACCGTAACTTCCGGATCCAGTCTGGCAATGACGGTGCCAATGCGCCGAAGTTAAAGCTCTCCATTCAGAATCCGGCGACGGAAGCCAAGGAGTTCTATCGGCTGCGCTATGGAAAGACGTCCGCGCTCTAGTTCGACGCGGTCTCGGCTGCATTGGCTGTGAACCACAGAAGTCCCTGGAGCATGAGGCAGTTGCGGATTAAGGGTGTTGCGGGAGCCGCGGGTCGTTTCGCGGTATCCGATTTCAAGTTGATCGCGCTCGGTGATGGCCGTCATGCGCTGGTGCTCGAAGGAGGCCAGGTGCTGGAGTTTGACTTCGATGACGACCGCATCAGTGATATTTGGGAGCAGGAACGTGTCGGAGCAATGGATATTTTAAGTCTGTCAGGGGATCACGACGGCGATGGCATTCTTGATCGCGAGGAGTATATCCTCGATTTTGATCCAACGACTCCCGATGCGCCGTTTGCGGCTTCTATCACTTGGAACTCGGGCAATAGTGTGGATGTTGATTTCAATTCGAAAACGACCCGCAACTATCTGATTCAATTTACCAGCGATCTGACAGCTTCCGAGTGGATGACGCTCAACTATGAGGCCGGCACAGATGGCGGCTTTAATTTTAACGATGATCCGCAAGGGAGCACCCGTGGATTTTACAAAGTGCAGGTCTTTCTTCCCTAGTCGGGGCCGTGCGGGCAACGCTGATTCACTCGTCGCGACTGAAATTGCCCGCATAAATGATGCTTATGAATGCAGACGCGAGTATTAGTTCAAAGACTGTTCACTTGTTGCCGGCTAAGAGCGGGGGTTCAGTCGATCCCTCTCATTCGGGGCCTAGTGGCCGATTATATCCATATTTGCAGCACTCATTGCTAGCTCAGCTTGCTAGTTAGGCGATTTTATTTTAAACTTTCATGACTATTGGGTTGACAGTATAGTGCCAGTATAGTCATAAATATTGTCACCCGTTTAATTCATCCTGAATTATTCACCCAAACCCACTAATAAAATATAATTATGAAAAAACATATCCTAGCGTCTGCCGCTGGCATTTCTCTTATCCTTGCTGCATCTTCCGCTTCAGCACAGGTGTATTCTCCAGATTTCGATGGTTTTGTGTCGGGCACAGACTATTTTGCCGGTGTGTCATTATACTCATATGGATACGATGCTGACGATGGCGGTAACGTTTATAAGGCGCTTCAGTATGGTCAGTGGGGGCGTGTTGCTCCGGATGCAGATTTTATTGATGTCGGTGGTGGTGATATCCAAGCTCGCGCGAATACTGACGGTAAAAATAATGCAAGGTTGTTGGGGACTTTTGTTGATCCGACATTGTTTGCCGCAGGCAGCGGAACCTATAACTTTAGTGTCGATTACACTGGGGCGGACGCTGGAGCCTCTTGGATCTATCTCTATAAGGCTACGGGGGTAACTACCGATGGTAGTAATGACTTGATCTTGGATGTTGCGAATGGTGGCTTTGGTGCATTCGATCCGTTTTATGGGACAGGTGCGGCTCAGGTGACGCAACTGATTGCGTATAACATCGCCGATGAAACGCAGAATGAAGCATATTCTGTAGACTTTGAGTATACTGCGGGAGATATCATTGGCATTGCATTTGGTTCTTACAATGCAGCCGGCACTTTCGATAACGTTGTGATCGCCGTTCCAGAGCCATCCACCTACGCGCTCTTGGCTGGATGCTTCGCACTGACTGGCGTCATGGTTCGCCGTCGCCGCTAAGTTCAGCTCGCGCTGATTGAAAAACCTTTATAGGGTTAGTAATCGGTAAGGCCCGTTGATAATAGTCAACGGGCCTTTTTTGTCGAACCGTAACCGATGTGCGTTCCACCTCGCTGAATTTTCGCATGCATTCGCGGGAGCGCGGGACGGACTGCTGTGGGTGTGGCGCCGCTGTCACTTTTTAAATATCCCTCAAATACATTTATGAAAAAGATATTCCTAGTCGGCTTGGGCTTTGCCGCTTCCTGTGTTTCGTTGCCCGCCCAAGACTCCATCGTGGATACCCGCAATACCTTGGGGCTGTGGGTGCAAACTGAGCAGATCATCTCCAAGACCAAGAGTGATTGGGATCTTGAGAAAGCGATTATACAGGATAGCGAGACGCTGTTGGCCAGTGAACTGGAGCGATTGAATCTCGCACTCGAAGCGCTCGATGCCACTGCCTCTGCAGCAGACCAAGAGCGCACCGGACTGGCGGCAGAGCGGGAGACCTTGAGCGCAGCCTCCGGCGTGGTGGCCGCCCATATCCGCGAGCTGGAAGCGCAGGTTCAGGGCGTCATCAATACCTTTCCGCAGCCTCTGGTTGATCGGATCAAGCCGCTCATCCGCCGCCTGCCGGAAGATCCGGCCAATACCAAGCTGACTCTCGGTGAGCGCGTGCAAAATGTTGTCGGTATCCTCAGCCAGGCCGACAAGTTTAATGGCACGATCACCCAGGTCAGTGAGTCGCGTGAGGTGGGCGATGGACGCACGGTCGAAGTGCGCACCCTCTACTGGGGCTTGGCCGGGGCCTTCTATGTGGACTCCGCAGGTGAGTATGCCGGGGTCGGCTTCCCCGCAGAAAATGGTTGGGAGTGGCCGCAGATCGATGGGGCCGGCCTCGAAATAAAACGCCTTCTCGATGTCTATGAAGGTTCGGAGGATATTCAATTCGTCGATGTGCCCGCGCGCATTAAGTAACGCTTTTACCTGTTGATTATATGCAGTCTTTAAAAATATCCATTCTGTTGACTTGTTGTCTCTCCCTCTCGATCGGTGCTCGGGCGGCGAGTTTTGACTCGGCCGCCGATCAGACGAAGGCCGACTTGAAGGCCTCTCTGGTCGAGCTTGCCGAAGTGCGCCAAGCGGTGACGAAGGAAAAGATTCCGCTCATGGCCGCGCTGTCCAAGCTCGAAGACGAAGTCATACGTAAGAAGGCGGAACTCGACCGCTTGCGCCGCTTGCGCGACAATAGCGACCTCGGGCTGAACCGCCTTCGTGAGCAAGTGGAAGCGATCCAGGAGCAAAACGAATATGCTGCTGGCCTGCTCGATGAGTTCGTCCGCTCATTCGAGACGCGCATCGATTTCAGTGAGACACAGCTCTATGCCGAAGCGACGGAAGAAGCTCGTCTGGCCTTGGACGATGTGGATCTGTCGCAAGCCGAGCGCTTTGAGAAGCAACTCAACGTGATCCGTGTTGCGCTCAACCGCATGGGGGCGTTGACCGGTGGCTATATTTTTAAAGGCAGCGGGCTTGCGCCGAGCGGCGAGATCGAGCAGGGCAGCTACGCTGTGTTCGGGCCCACGGTTTACTTCGCCTCCAGCGAATCCGAGCTGGCCGGCCTCACATATAATAAGCTCAATTCCGCTGTGGCAGCGATCGCCGATCCGGGCGTGGAATTCGCCGCAGGCATCCGCGAGTTGGTCGAGTCGGGGGAGGGGCGTATCCCCGCCGACGCGACTTTGGGTAAAGCCATGAAAATAGTCGAAGGCAACGATTCGATCGGCGAGCATCTGGCGAAGGGCGGCAGCGTGGGGGCGGTCATCATCGGGCTCGGTGTGGTGTGCCTCTTGCTCGGCCTGTTGAAGCTATTGGAAATCTCCAAGTTCAAGACGCCGAAACCGGAAATGCTGCAAACCGTGCTGGGCCACTTGCAGTCTGGCGAGGTGGAAAACGCCAAAGGTGCAGCCAGTGCCGACCAAACCGGAATCATCACCGCAGGTGTCGAAAACGTCGACCAACGCCGTGGCACCCTCGAAGAGATTCTCTACGAGCGTATCTTGGCCGCACGCCCACGTCTGGAGCGCTTCTTGCCCTTCATTGCGTTGACTGCGGCCGCCGCGCCTCTGCTTGGCCTACTGGGCACCGTGACTGGTATGATCAAAACCTTTAATTTGATTACTATTTTTGGCACCGGCGACGCCAAGAGTCTCTCTTCCGGTATTTCCGAAGCGCTGGTCACTACCGAGCTCGGCCTGATCGTCGCGATTCCTGCCTTGATCTTTCATGGCCTGCTCGCACGCATGGCGCGCCAAAAAATCGGCGAGATGGAGCAGACTGCAGTCGGCTTCGTCAACGGAGTCTCCACCCAGGATTCGTAGTTCTCTCTTTAATATACGGTCGCAAGATGTTGGACAAAATTATAAGCATTTGGATGAGCGGCGGTTGGGTCATGATCCCACTCGCGCTGTTGGCGGTGTTGATCTACTCCACTGGCCTCCAGTTGCTCGTCACCCTGCGTAAGGGCAACATGCAGCTCGGCCATGAAAGCCAGTGGCTGGTTTGGATTCAAGAGCCCGCCCAAGCCACCGGCCGCGTTGGCGAGATCATCCGATATACGCAGGCAGACGTCACTGCCGCGAAGCAAGTGCGCAACCGCTTTGAAGAGATACGCCTCGACCTGATCACTACCGTCGAGCGTCGTCTTGCCTTTTTGACCACACTCGTGGCCTCTGCGCCGTTGATGGGGTTGCTAGGCACCGTCATCGGTATGCTTGGCACCTTCACCGCCATCTCCATGGGCGGTGGCGCCGAAACCGCCGCCATGGTCGCCGAGGGTATTTCCGAAGCCCTCATCACCACGCAAACCGGTCTCTTTATCGCCCTGCCGGGCATCTTTCTGACGCTAGTGATTCGCCGCCGTAAACACGCCGTCGAAGCCGCACTTGCCCGCATTGAATCCCTCAGCCTCACCACTCTCAAACTCGACTGATGCCCTTCAGACTTAATCATTCCGCACCTCGATTAAGCGAGTTCTCATTCGTAGCGTGCAGCTTTAGCAAACGTTTCTTCGGCTTAGCTCAGAGGCACTGCACGTTTGCTTAAGCTGCACGCTACGCCCCACTTTCACACTTTCCTACGTTTCCACTGTCCAACCTTCCCACTTTTCCCACCTTCCCACTTCTTCCCATGCGCCGAAACCTCACCTCAGACGAACGCGACGACGTAGAGATCAACCTCTCTCCGATGATCGACATGGTCTTCATCCTTCTGATCTTCTTTATCGTGACCACGGTCTTCGTTGAAGAAACTGGAGTGGAGGTCAACAAGCCCGAAGCCGCTGCTGCCGTCCAATTGGAGAAGAACAGCATTCTCATCGCTGTGACTGCCAACAATAAAGTCATTTACGGTGGCCGCGATATCGGGGTGGCCGGCGTCGCGCCCATCGTGAAACGCCTTACACTTCAAGAAGACATTCCGGTCATTATTCAGGCCGACCAAGGCGCTAGCCACGGCGTGTTCGCCCGTGTCTATGGTGAAGCCAAACTTGCCGGCGCGAAATCGATCAACTTCTCGACCCAACGCTAATCGCTCAGTCATGGCGCCCGTTTATAAAAGTCCAAACTCCAAGAGTGCGCCCGTTTTCGGTGTGACGTTGGGCATTGCGATCAGCTGCTTGATATTCTTAGCGATTCCGCTGACCCAGATCTTCACCGAGTATAGCAAAAGCCCCGAAGCGATTCAGGCGATCGAGGTGGCGCCGCCGCCCCCTCCGCCGATGGAAGAAGAACCTCCGCCGCCGCCACCGCCCGAGGAGGAGCCACCCCTGCCTGAATTTGAACCGCCACCACCACCCATCTCTTTGGAACAACTTGAGCTGGCTCTCGAGGCTGGGACGGGCTCTGCCGCTGTCGCAGGTGATTTTGCACTTCCAAACCTGAGCATTAATAAAAACGAACTGGGTGGGCTCGATATCTTTGACATCAGCGATGTGGATAGTCCTCCAAAGCCAATCAAGCAAGTGGCGCATTTATTCCCCATGGAGGCACGTCGTCGTGGCCTCGGAGGGGACGTTTTGCTTGAGTTCATTGTCGATCAACGTGGCAACGTCGCGAATGTCAGGATTCTAAAATCCAGTGATATGATTTTTGAAAAGTCCGCAGCTGATGCGATTCGGCAGTGGAAGTTTCAGCCAGCTCAGCATGACGGGAAAGTGGTCGATGTTCGTGTGCGCACCCGCCTTAAATTCAACATGGAAAACTAAACATAGGATTTCTTTATGAAAAAATCTCTCTTTTTGATCACCGCTCTAATTTTAGCGAGCTCCCTGATGCCAGGGCAGTCCGCACCCCGTAATGTCGCTGCAGATCTCTGGAGTGACCCTGAATTCAGGAAATCGTTCACAGCTAGTTATGGAGTGCTCTCCAATTACGAGCCTGAGATCAGCGATGCTGAGAAAGAGGCGCTACGCGGCTTGTTGAAAATTATTCAGAATGAGCCTCGCAGCGCGATTGTTGCCCTAGAAGAGCAGATTAAACCTGGCACCAGTGCGGCCTTTGATTTCATTCTCGCCAATCTGTATTTTCAACAGAGCGACCTTCAGCAGGCCGAGCAGTCGTATCGCAAAGCGGTCCGCAAATATCCAAACTTCAGGCGCGCTCACAAAAACCTGAGTTACGTTCTGGTCCAGACGAATCAGCATCAGGCGGCGATCGAAGCGATTTCCAAATCCATTGAGCTAGGTGTGGTGGATGGCCGTTCCTACGGACTTCTCGGGTTCTGCTATTTGACCGAGCAACTGTATTATTCTGCAGAGGCGGCCTATCGCCAAGCCATTCTCATGCAGCCGAAAAATCGCGATTGGAAGATGGGATTGGCGCGCTGTCTGGTCGAGTCCGAGAATTACCCTGCGGCAATTACACTGTTCGATACCTTGATCAAGCAGGAGCCGGACAATGCGGATTTTTGGCTGCTCCAAGCGAATGCCTATATCGGTTTGGAAGATCCGACTGCTGCTGCAGAGAACATCGAAATTGTGCGCCGGATGGGGCACGCGGATGTGCCTTCACTGACGATGTTGGGCGACATCTACATGAATCAAGGCTCTCCTTCACTCGCCCTACGCGCTTACCTTCATGCGCTTGAAAAGTCCAACAACCAAAATCGCCAAGCCCTCATGCGGGCTGCGAAGCTCTTTACTCAGACTGGCAGTATGGAAGAAGCAACTGTCCTGATTGATCAAATACGTGCGACTGCCGGCGCAGGACTATCTGAGGAAGACGAGCTACAGCTTCTGACCTTTGAAGCAAAAATTGCACGCTTTGACGGCAACGATGCTAAAGCGTTTGAAATTCTTAAAAAGATTGTGGAGCGTGACGCACTCAATGGTGACGCATTGATTGAGTTGGGCAATTACTATGCCGACCAAGGTGATTTTGATCGAGCAACAAATCGCTACGAGCAGGCGCAGCAGATCGCGCGCTATGAGCGTCCGGCAATGATCGCCCATGCTCAGGCGCTGCTTCGTAATAAAAACTATGACAAAGCTCTGATATTGCTCAAACGAGCCATACAGCTTAAGGAGGATGCCTATTTGGTTCAATACATCGAGCGTATCGAAAGAGCGATTCAGTAACGGGGCGAAAAGCAGAGAGGGGGCATTGGCGCGCTAAACCGCGTTAGAAAGTCCTTAATGTTGTAGGTTTCGTGGTTCTTCTTTGCCCAACGAGCCTCGCAATCCTTTTGGCGTCCCCGCTGTGTCTTCGGATCAAATATTCGAAGCCGGTGCCGTTTCATGGTTAGATCCCAACGAGGCCATTGAGGGGCTGGATGATCAGTTCGGCTTGCTGGCGGTGATGAAACATCGCTGGCCGGTGTAGAGCCGAAGTCGTGAGACTTTGGAGCAGTGCGCCGGGTTTTGGTATATTGGGTAGCCGAAGTCGTGAGACTTTGGATCGGTGCACTCTGACAGTTGGTGACTAGGATATTAAGGGCGGGAAATATCGTGGTTAGTCTGCATATAGGCATTGCAAGTCTTTACATTGTTGCCGCAGTATGCTGCATGCTGCGCGCCATTCATCTCATCTGCTCTTTGTTTTTATTGCTTCTGCTACCTCTGGCTGCACGACAGCCGAATGTGGTTTTTATTTTAGCGGATGATGTCGGCTATGCGGATTTGGGGGTGTATGGCGGTCATGTTCCGACGCCGAACCTGGATAAACTTGCCGCGCAAGGCATGCGCTTTACCGATGCGCATGCACCGGCGGCCCTATGCGCACCGTCGCGTTTCAGTCTGTTGACGGGGAGCTACCCCTATCGCAATGGGCACCCAGGGGGCGTCTGGAATATCAGCAGCTCCAGTGCGTTTGCGGTGGGAGCCGCGCACTTGCAGGCCGGCAAGCACGTGACTGTCGGCGACGTCGCGCAGGCGGCGGGCTATCGCACTGCATTCTTGGGCAAGTCGCACTTGGGAGGTGATATTCACGATCGCGAGGGAGCGCTGATCACTGCAGAGCCGAATATCTGCAAGATGGATTTTGCGCGTGGCATTGAGAATGGCCTCAGCCAGCATGGCTTTGATTATGTCTTGGAGCTGCCGAGCGGCATTCAGCATGAGCCGTTTGCTTTTTTTGAGAACGGCCGCTACATGCCGATCAACCCGGCAGCACCTGCGGATAACCGCAACACACGTTTATTGCTGGATGGTTTCTATGAGGTGGGGAACAACGGCCTATCTGAAATCGTCGAGCACAAGGAGCGGCCCGGGATCGGTGACAAGGATTACAACTCCAGTCAGGCGGGGCTGATACTGACTCGGAAAGCGATCGAGTTTATTGATAACCATCAGCGGCAGAATCTCGAATCCGGCGCAGAGACGCCATTTCTACTGTATTTCGCGTCCGAGGCGATTCATGTGCCGCATACGCCGTGCATCGATTTCGATGGCGATCCCGCGACGCTCAATCAACCGGTCGCGGGTGTGACCGGCGGTGTGACGTCCGACTTCCTGTATCAGCTGGATTTGCAGGTGGGTGCGATTCTGCAAACGATCGAAGATGCGGGCCTGGCGGAGGATACGCTGGTGATCTTTACCAGTGATAATGGCGCGCTGTGGCCGGAGATTTGCGATTTCGGACCGGAGGCGCACGATAACAATGGGCCGCTGCGCGACTATAAAGCGTCGGTGTATGAGGGCGGCCATCGCGTGCCGTTTATTGTGAAGTGGCCGGGCCGGGTGCGGCCGAACTCGGTGTCGGACGAGTTGGTCTTGGGGCAGGATTGGGTGGCGACGCTGTATGAATTGACCGGGCAGTCGATGGATGTCGACCAGGCGATGGATAGCACATCGCTCATGCCGTTGCTGCTGGGCGATCCATTATCGCAGCCACTGCATCCATTTGTCCTGTATCAGGCAGGCTTTGCATATGATGGTGCCATTCGCGAGGGGCACATGGTGCTGATGGTGGATCGTGAGAACGAGGCGGCGGAGCTGTATGATTTAGGGGCGGATTTGGGGCAGGCAAACAACCTGATCAGCAACCCGGAGTATGCGCAGTTGGTGGCACGCTTGCAGGCGAAGTTCTTGCTTCATAACGATCACGATGACGCGACATTTGGCGAACCGCGCACGACGGCAGTGCTTCGTGTCGATTGACGCCCAAAAGCTTTGGGGTGTTCGCCGTTTTAAGCTTGTTACATTCTTTTACAGTAAATATTTACTTGATGTGTAGACGAGGTAACCTTCGTCAAAAACCGACTAAATATGAAAGAAAAGCAACTGACTGGCATTCGATTGATGGCTCAAAAATTGGGCGTATCCACTGCGACTATTTCACGGGCGTTGAGCCCGGAGACTTCCCACTTGGTGAAGGAAGAGCGGCGCAAGACGATTTTAGAGCTGGCCGATAAGATGCGCTATCGCCCGAATCCAGGCGCGCGCCTGATTCAACGCGGGATGAGCTCGACGATTGGTGTTTTGATTCCCGGCGATGAGGATGTGTTTTTCTCGGAGTTCTACGGTCGCTTCATGGGTGGCATGATTCAGGCAATCAAAGATACGGATTGGGAAGTGCGCATTAATGCGCTCAAGGACGGAACCGAAAATGTGTTGGATGAATTTCGCCGTGTGGGATTGGGCTGCTCGGGCCTTATTTATGCGGGCTTACCGCTGACCACGGAGGAGATGGATCAACTCTCCGAGTATCATAGCCCGTTGATTTTGATGAGTTCTGTGATTCCTCCGGACTATCCGATCGAGAAGGTTGGCTGTCATGTGTTGGGGATTGATAATTATGGTGGAGCGGTTGCGGCTGCGAAGCACATCGCCAAGCTGGGGCACAAGCGCATCGGTTTGATTATGGGTCCTGGTGAGTCACGAGATTTCTCGGAACGCACACGTGGTTACCTCGCCGGCTTAAAGCAAGCAAAGGTGTCAATTGATGAGGATATGATCTTTACTGCTTCATATGACCAGGAGTCGGGCAGGGCGGGCTGTGAATACTTTATGGGACGCGAGCAAATGCCGACCGCATTGATTTGCGCGAGTGATAATATTGCCTTCGGTGCGTTGGATTATGCCAAAGATCATGGTGTCAGTTGTCCGAAAGATGTATCGATTATCGGATTCGATGATGGCCCGTGGGCACTTGCCTGTTCGCCGAAGCTGACGACGGTTCGCCAGCCATTGGGTGCATTGACGGGGCGTGCGGTTGAGGTCTTGATGCAAACAGTATCAGATCCTTCGGCGGATTATCGCCAGCGGGTGAACCTGGAGGCGGCTCTTAATGTCAGGGAATCAACGAGTTACGCTCGCAGGTAGCGCGGACTTCTGAGCCGGTTAAAATGTTTTCAAAATGCGCTTTACACTACAATGCAAACATTTACAAATGTAGGGAATGTTAAGTCAAGAACTCCAGCTTTCAGCTCGCACGGGGTGTGAGCATATCCTCGGAGATGCCCGCCGTTTTTGTGTGCATCTCAACGATCATGGTCAGGTTTTATCCGCCTCTGCGGGTGAGATACTGCTCAGCCGAACCTTGGGGAATTCGCTGGAAGGCGGGCTGGGGCGCATGTTTTTACGCGTGCATGGCAGTGATTCGATTGAGCTGCACACATTGTTGGGAGCGACTTCGGGCTTGTCTGATTTTGCCTGTGATGGCGAAGTCGCGCAATGGCGCGGTCATCTGGCAGGCTGCAGGGTTGAGTTGGGGCTGCGTGTGGATGTTGAGGCCGCGACCTTGCTTTGGGATGTATCTGTTGAGAATCAGTCCACCGAGCCAGTTCGTATTGATACCGTGTGGGTGCAGGATGTTGGCTTGGCCTCGCGTGGGGCATTGCTGAGTAATGAGGCCTATACAGCGCATTATTTGGATGAGTCCGTGATTCAGGATGCGAACTGCGGGCCGGTGCTTAGCTTTCGCCAGAATCTACAGCAAGGCGGGAAAAATCCGTGGTTGATGGCTGCCTGCTTGAGTGGCGCGGCGAGTTATGCGACCGATGCGTTTGATGTGTATGGCAACGGCTATCGTTGTGGTGAAGGCGCTTCGGGGCTGAAGCAGCAGAGTCTTTCCAATCGATGTTACCAATACGAGTTTAGTTGTGCAGCTTTGCAGTCGAATCCTGTGGACTTGGCTTCGGCAGGCTCTGCGCGTTTTAGCTATGCCGCAGCTTATGTGGTCGATCATCCTGAGGCGTCATCGGAGGTGGATTTGAGTGTGTTGGAACGTATGCGCGCACTTTCGGGGCAGCCTTTGGGCGATCCGCTTGATCTCCAAGCGCTTCCTGAGTCGAATCTGGTGGTTCAAGCTGAGCCAGTGCATGGCCGCGATTTGAGTCAGGCGCAGTTACAGGATTTGTTTCCATCGAAATGGCGTCACACTGAGAGTCGTGAGGGGGCGGTGATGAGTTTCTTTTGCGATGCGGATACGCACGTGGTCACTCGTGCGAAAGAAGCACTGATTGAGCGGCCGCATGGCACGATACTGATTGGTCATGCAGACACGGAGTCGATGCGAGAGGTCCTGGCGACCACCGTTTACATGTATGGCGTCTTTGCTGCGCAGACCGTCTATGGGAACACCTCGTTTCATAAGATGAACTCGCTGCCCCGTGAGCCGCTGGGGCTGTCACGGGCCGCTGGTATGCGAATCTATTTTGAGTCTGAAACTGGTTGGAACGTGCTCGGCACGCCCTCTGTGTTTGAAATGACGCGCGATGGCTGTCGCTGGGTCTATGTGCTCGATGATGAGACGATTACGGTCTGTGTGAGCTTGGATGCCGGGCGTGATGCTTTTACTGTGAGCGCCGAGACGACGTCCGCAGCGCGGCGTTTTATTATTTCCAATGAATTGGTGATGGGGGCTGCGGAGTCCGATCTCAATGCATCATTGGATGTCGATTTATCCGCGCGCAGGTTAACGCTTTCGGATGTGGGGCAAAGCTTGCCAGCGGAGCGTGGTATTCAGCTTGCGTTTGGGGTGGGGTGGTCCGATTCGGCTGAGATGGAGTCGATTGGTGGCTCTGAACTGATGGGGGCTGCCGGTGGCGATGCGATGCTGGTGATGCGAACTGAGCCCACTCAGCGCTTTGATCTGACAGTGGCTGCGTCACTGAACGGTGCCGCTGAGGTGGCTGAAAAGTTGAAGTCAGTTGGTTCTGATGTGGATGCGACATACTGGACACGTTTTAATCGTGGGCTGGACTGTTCGCGCGATGTCGAGCCAGTTGCTCGCTTGAGCGATGCACTGCGCTGGTATTCGCATAATGCGCTGATTCACTATGCCTCGCCGCATGGTTTGGAGCAGTATTCCGGTGCGGCGTGGGGCACGCGTGATGCCTGCCAAGGGCCGTTTGAGTATTTTATTGCGCAGCAGCATCATGGCCTTGCACGAAGTATCCTGCTAAAGACCTTCGGTAGTCAGTATGAGGATACCGGTGATTGGCCGCAGTGGTTCATGCATGACGAGTATTTCGATATCGCGCAGCATCACTCTCATGGTGATATCGTGGTTTGGCCATTGAAGGCATTGGCACTGTATCTGGAAGCAACCGGAGATACCGCGATTCTCGATGTGAAAGCGCCGTATTTGACTGCCGACAATAAGCCTGCGGAAGCGCAGGGGACTGTCGCGGAGCACATTGAGAAGACGCTGGATCGTATCGAACAAGAATTTATTCCTGATACCGCCTTGATCCGCTACGGTGGTGGCGACTGGGATGATTCCCTGCAGCCGGTGAGCGGCGACTTGGCTGCGCGTTTGGTGAGTGGTTGGACTGTGGCACTGTTGGCTCAGTCACTGGCGGAGCTGGATGCGACGCTGGCAGAGTCTGCCTTAAAGGAGCGTATCGCAACACTCTCAGCACGAGTGCGGGCGGACTTCCGTCGCTTTGTTTTGATTGATGGTCAAGTTGCCGGCTTCTTGCTGTATGATGAGGCGTTTAAAACGGCCGAGCCGTTGCTACACCCCAACGATACACGCACCGGAATGCAGAATCGCCTGATTCCGATGACGCGTTCGATCATTGCCGGTTTGCTCACCCGCGAGGAGGCGGACCATCAGATGCAGCGTATCGCTGATAATTTGAAATGCCCGGACGGTGTGCGTTTGATGGATAAGCCGGCGCCATATTCCGGTGGCTTGGAGACTTTCTTTAAGCGTGCGGAATCGGCCGCCAACTTTGGTCGAGAGATCGGCCTGCAGTATGTGCATGCACATATTCGCTATGCCGAGGCGTTGGCGAAGCTCGGCGATGGCGATGGCTTCTTTCAAGCGCTGCTGACCATTTGTCCGATCAGTATCGAGAAGACTGTGCCGAATGCGCAGATGCGTCAGAGCAATATGTATTTCAGCAGTTCGGATGCGGCATTCTTGAACCGTGCCGATGCGGCTGAGAACTTTGATAAGCTGCGCGATGGTTCGATCGCAGTGAAGGGCGGCTGGCGCTTATACTCCAGTGGTCCGGGGCTCTATACAGGTCTGGTGATTCGACAATTTTTCGGCTTGCGCGAATTGGCTGACGCATGGGTGTTTGATCCGGTGCTGCCGATGGAGCTCGATGGGATCGTGCTGACCTGGGAACTCGGTGGCCAAACCGTTGAAGTCGAATATCAAGTAAAGAGTGCCTGCTCCGGGCCGCAATCTGTTCAATGCGCAGGCGCTGTGCTTGCTGCGACCCGCGAATCGAACCCATACCGTGAAGGTGGCTTGGTGGTCGAGAAATCCATCCTCAAGTCTGCGCTTGCGAGCCATTCACGCATCATTGTAACTCTATAATATCCCGACATCGGGAACATCGACAAGTGTTGCTGAGTCTCTGTGTTTTTACTCTATTCTATAATGCCTCGTTTACCTACGACATCTGCCATCAGCACCTTGGCCCTGCTCGGCCTGTTCGCTGCGTCTGCGCTCGTTGCTGCGCAGTCGGATAAGCCGAACATTCTGATCATTTTTAGTGACGACCACGCATTGCGCACGATCAGTGCCTATGCCGGGGAGGATGCGGTGAATCAGACGCCGAATATTGATCGGCTTGCCGAGGAAGGCGCCATTTTTACGCGCAGCTTTTGTGGCAATTCGATTTGTCAGCCCAGCCGTGCGGCGATTCTAACCGGGAAACATTCACACAAAAATGGCGTGATGACCAATGGCTCCGCGTGGAATCCAAATCAGCAAATCTTCACACGTCTACTCGGTGATGCGGGCTATCAGACTGCGATGATTGGCAAGTGGCATATGCACCCATTTCCGTCGGATGAGTTTGATTACCACAAGACTCTGACCGGTATGGGCGGGCAGGGGCGCTATTACAACCCCGAGTTCGTGACGTTCGAGGGCGAAACAGTGATCGAAGCAGGCTACTCGACTGACATTATTACCACAGAGTCCATCGAGTGGATGGAAGGGCGTGATGCGTCCAAACCGTTCGTGATGATGTGCCAATTCAAGTCGCCACATACGAATGTGATGCCACCACTGCGTAATTTGGATATGTTTAATGGTAAAGACATCCCAGTTCCAGAGAGCTATCACAGTGATCGTAGCGGTCGCAGCAAATACCTCGGTCATACCTGGATGCAGATGAGCGGTATGGCTGCCAAAGATGTGCTCAAAACGGGCCCGTCCGCTGGCAGCTATGACTTGCCCGCAGGCGAGTTGAATGCGGATCGCGCCAAGGAACTCGGACTGCCGGGCTTTTATTCATACATGACGCCAGAGCAACTCGCTGAGTGGCATGCGCACTATGACCCGATCAATGAGGAGTATGCACGTCGCTTGGCCGAAGGGCAGGTTTCGAAGCAAGAGCGCTTGGAGTTTCCGTATCAGCGCTATATGAAGGATTATCTGCGCTGTGTGGCTGCGATTGATCAGAACGTCGGTCGTCTGCTTGAGTATTTGGATGCGAGCGGTTTGGCTGAAAATACCATCGTGATCTACAGTTCCGATCAAGGGTTCTTCCTCGGGGAGAATGGCTTTACGGATAAACGCCTCGCCGATGATGTCACGATGTCGATGCCGTTTTTGATTCGCTGGCCGGGAGTCGTCGCCCCCGGACAGAGGATCGATGCAATGATTCAAAATATTGATTATGCGCCGACATTCCTGGATGTCGCGGGAGTCGAAGTGCCTGCGGATATGGATGGCAAGTCGCTGCTGCCGATCCTCTCCGGTGAGACGCCGGATGACTGGCGCGCGTCTGTCTACTATCACTACTATCACAATGCGGCGTATAATTTGCCTAAGATTGAGGCGGTGCGTAGTGATCGTTATAAGTTGGTTCGCTACTATGATCATCAGACGCTGAAGTTCGGTGAGGACTGGGAATTGTTTGACCTGGAAAAAGATCCCACCGAGCAGCAGTCCGTGTATTCGAATCCTGAATATGCATCGGTGCTCAAGCAGATGAAGCGCGAACTCAATAAGCTGCGTGACCAATATGAGGTCGTCGATTAACCTCTTCTATTTTCGTCGCGTGCAGTATAAATGCGCTTTCTATTCTTAGCTGTATTTTCAATTTTGATACCGATACTGACTGTATCCGGATATACGTTTACGGATACAACTGGGCGTTTTTTCGAGGGTGATATTTTATCGGTCGATGGCGATCAGGTGCAGTTGCTCCGGCATTCTGACGGTAATCGATTTACACTGTCGCGAAGTGTGTTTTCAGCGAAGAATCAGGCCGATTTTGATAATTGGAAAGCGAGTGCCCAAGACTTGCGCTATGGCTTGCGTGACGGTGAATTAATCCGAGCGTTGCCGCGGCAGTTACGGGTGGATTTGGTCTGGTCACCGGGCAAGTTGCCGCATTATGAGGTGGCTCGTGCGGCACAGGCCAATGGGCCGTGGGAGGTGTTGCCGAATCCGACGCCGGAATTTCATTTATACAGTGATTACATTGGAGAGGCCGGGCTGCAGTATTTTTACCGTGTGCGAAATGTGCGCCTGAGCAAGGCAGGCCAAGTGGTGGATTCGGGTGATTGGTCGGATGTGGTCGATGCGGTGAGTTTGCCTTTTGAGCGCAATGGTTTCGTCAGCGAAGTGCAGGAGGCGGCGGTGCGTTTTTATTTTGAGGAGGCGCATCCAGTTTCGGGGCTGTCGCAGGAGGGCGCACCGGGCTGGGGCGATACCTCTGCGGTCGGTTCCACGGGCATGGGGATGGCGAATATTATCGTCGGTGTGCACCGAGGGTTTGTGACGCGTGAGCAGGGCGTTGCGTTGGCTCTGAAGATGTTGCGTTTCTTGGATCAGAAGACTGAGAAACAGGCAGGGGCTTTTGCGCACTGGATGGATGGCGAGACGGGAGCAGCGCGTAAATTCGGTAGCAACGGCACGGCCGCGGATTTAGTGGAGACGAGTTTCTTGATTCAGGGCGCGCTCTTGTTGCGTGAATATTTTAATGGATCATCCGCCGATGAGCATGAGATCGGCGCGATTGCGACACGTCTCGCCGCAGAGGTGCAGTGGCCACAATTCATGGTCGATCAGCCGACCGGGCCTGTGATGATGTGGCACTGGGATTCCGTGGTGGGGCCGGGCGAGCTGCCGATTCGAGGATTTCACGAGGGGATGATGCCTTACATCCTCGGGATTGGATCGCAGACGTATCCGATACCTGCGAAGAGCTTTTATACCGGTTGGTATCATCCGCAACATCAGCTGGGGACGACGCGCACGGACTTTGGCATTGAGCACGGTTTGGGGCGTGGTATCGGCTGGCCGTTGTTTTTTGCACACTACTCACACATTGGCTTCGATCCGCATGCGATTAGTTACGAAGCGAAAACTTACTTTGAGCATTTTGTGGATGCGACGAAAGTGCATGAAGCGTATGCGCGTTCGCGCGCCAGTGAGTTTAAAGGGTATGATACGGTCTGGGGGCTCGCGGCCAGCACGTCGCCGGATGGCTACAAAGCACATCGGCCTGGCAAGGACGATTCGGGCACGATCGCGACCACGGCCGCGCTTTCCAGTATGCCTTATTTGCCGGAGGCGGTGTTAAACTGCATGGAGACCATGTATCTCGATTACGGTAGTCGTATCTGGGGCTGTTATGGCTTTTACAATGCCTTCAATCCGACGCGAGATTGGGTGGGTGAAAAATATATCGGTATCGAGTTGGGCCCGATCGCGCCGATGATTGAGAATCACCGCAGCGGCTTGCTGTGGCGCCTATTCATGCAGGCACCCGAAGTGCAACGCGCACTGGAGCGTCTGCGAGCCACTGATGCGACCCGATAGTATATTCCATAAATCCTGCTGAGGGGGAGTTGCTTCAGCCGTCCTTCGCATGAACCGATCGATTACTTTATAATGTAGTTGGGATCATGATACGGCTTTGGCTTGCCGAAGGTGGGATCTTTGTAGCCGAGTTTGCTGTTCCAGCCCCAGCCTTGTGGTGGGAGTTGGGCTTCCCATTGACTGTGTTTTTGGATCAGGTGTTGCAGGAGTTCCGGGTTTTGGCGGGCGAGGTTGTTTTGTTCGCCGATGTCCTTTGACAGGTCGTAGAGTTCGAAGGTTTTTCCGTGATTGTGACTGACCGCTTTGAAATTACCTGAGCGGATAGCTTTACGCGGCCCCCATACCCAGTAGAGGCTCTCGTGGGGGGCTTCGGTCACTTTACCGTTCAGGTAGGGCAACAGGTTGACGCCGTCCAGTTGCCAGTCGGGTTCCACGCGCCCACCGGCAGCGGCGATGAGCGTGGGCATGATGTCGAGCGAACTGACGGGGTGGTGATAGCGGCCACCGCCGGGCAGTTTGCCTTGCCACGATATACAGAAAGGCACGCGTAAGCCTCCTTCCCAGTAGGTGGCTTTTTTGCCGCGCAAGGGCAGGCTTGGGGAGGCTTCGTGCCCGCCATTGTCGCTGAGGAAGATGATGAGGGTGTCCTCCAGTAGATCGTTCGTGCGCAGGCTTTCCAGCACGCGGCCGATGTTGGTGTCCATGGAGTCGAGCATGGCTTTGACGATGCGGCGTTCGCGGTCGGGCTCGTCGGCATATTGATCAACCAGCTCTTTGGGGGCTTGGAAGGGGCCATGGATTGCATTAAAGGGGATGTAGCAGAGAAAGGGGCGCTCGCGATTGGCTTCGATGAAGCGGATTGCGTAGTCTGCGAGTTGATCCGTTAGATAGTTTTCGCTGTCTTTGATCAGCACGCCGTTCTGGTTGATTGTTTTCGGGTGGATGCCGCGGTCGGCGTAGAACTGGCTGACGATTTGTTTGTTGTGGAAGATCGGGTTGTGGCTGTGGTTGAGGTCGCCGAGGAAATTGGAGGCACCGTTGTTGAAACCGAAAAATTCGTCCCAGCGGTTGAAGGCCATCATTGCCTCGGCGTCGCCGTCGTGGGTCTTGCCGAAGAGGCCGGTGACGTAGCCGAGTGCTTGCAGGCGCTCGGACAATATCGGCAGGGTGACTGGTATGCCGGGTTCGGTTTGGGCATCGACTCGATAGGGGCCGATGTTGTCCCAAAAGCCGAAGGTCTGCTGGTTGCGGCCAGTGAGCATTCCGGCGCGGGACGGCGCACAGACCGGGCAAGTCACATAACCGTCGGTGAATTGAATGCCGCTGCTCGCGAGCGAGTCAATGTTGGGGGTGGGCACATCGCCGCCTTGATAGCCGACATCGCCATAGCCGAGGTCGTCGGCCATGAAGATGACGAAATTGGGCTGCTTCGCGGCGTGTGCGCTCAGGCACAGTGCGCAGGCGGAAAAAAGGATATGGAGCGCTCGTGTCATAATCAGTGGCATGGGTATCGTTGATCGATGCGGGGGGCATCCATGGGCTAATGAGCTTTCGGGTGGTTCCAGATCGCTTCGATCGCCTGGTGCACCTCGGGTGCCTTCATGAAGGTGTCCCAGAGTTTACCGCTGCGGTGGTTTTCGATCATCGGGGCGATGGGGCCGACGTCGATGCCGATGTAGCCTTGGGCAGTCCAATCTTCGCTTAGATTGAAGGCGTCGTAGAAGCCGAAGGGCCCCCAGAGTGTATCGCCCTCTTCGAGGTAAAGGGTGCACATCATATCGATGACTGGTTCCGGCAGGTAAGCGATGGAGGAGAGGGCACCCGTAGGCGAGATCGTGCCGTTGTCGTCGTGTATCGGGTGATGGGCGCGATAGCCGTTGGGATCGAGGCTGGCGGTGAGTCCCCAATACTTGTCGTAACCTTTAAACTTGTCGGCGTTGAGCTTGGCGTAGTCGTAATTGGCCAGCGTCAGGCGTGTGAATTCATCGAAGAGATTGCCGTCTTGGAGTGGCACCTTGCGTGGATCCAGGCCCATGTAGGAGTAGTGCATGACAAACATGGGGATGCCGTAGTCCCAGGTCAGTTTCAGCTCGATCGGACCATCCACGCCCTCAACGGTGCGCGGCATGTAGTAGTCGGGATTCTTGGCGACCCAGCCGTCCCAGTAAACTTCTGGATCAATCGGAAAGCTCGGCGAAGCGACGCCGAGGATGTAGCAAATTTCCGCTTCGTTGAAACCGACAATCGGCAAGTCGCTGAAGCCATGGTCGGGGGACCAGTGCCAGATCATCACCTGTTCGGGCGTGCCCGGGTGTTGAATGAATTTATCCCACTCGATCGCCTTCCAGAGCTGATCGGCAGTGCTGCGTATTGATTGTTCCACTACAGAGTCGCTGTCGAAATATTCACGCGCAAAGAGCAAGCCTTCGGCGATGATGCCGGTCTCCACCATGTCGGCGCCGTTGTCGGTCGGTGAGAACGGGCGCACTTTTCCGGTCTCGCCATCAATCCAGTGAGGGAAGGCGCCGTAGTAGCGATCAGTCTTTTCGTTGAGGAAGTCGAGTAACATGCGCACGTGTGCGGCACCTTGCTCGCGGGTGATGAAGCCGCGTTCGATGCCGACTGCGATGTTGAAAAAATACATGCCGGTGGACACGGCGGACATCGCTTCGGGGTCCCAGGAGTTTTTCGCTTTGATTCCTTCGCGGGGTAAGTGACTGCCCGGATAAGCGTAGTCATAGAAATAGCGGAAGCCCGCTTCTTGCACTTCGGTTAAGAAGCCGTCGCGCTCAAAGGCGGTGGTCGTGGCACTGACGATTGGCGACCACTCACCAAGTGCCATATCGGCAGGATTGATTGTTCGCACACGGTAATAGCGAGTCACATCTGCCTCTCCGATATAGTCCGAAAAAAGGTGCACCGTCGGGGTCATGTGCTCCAGTGCTGTGAAGGCGCCATCTGCTGAGTCAGCGCGCTGGACCTGGTAGTGCAGACCTTCGCCCTGATTCGCCCAGACCAGGTCCACCCGCAGCATGCGCGGTAGGGCTTCGACCGTCAGCGCGCTGTCGTTTGTGTCTGCTTGCTGGACAGGCTTTGTGCAAGCGCTGAGTGTGAGGAGCGCTGTGAGCGCAGCGAGTGTTTGGAGTCTTAAAAACATGTG
>JABJQI010000174.1 GCA_018663485.1 Opitutia bacterium | reverse complement strand
GCCGCAGGTGCGCTCGACGATGCCTTGCAGGGTCTTGTGATCGTAATAGCTGAGGCGTGATTGCAGGGTGAAGCGGCTGCGCAGGGGTGCGGTGAGCAGGCCCATGCGGGTGGTGGCGCCGAGTAGGGTGAAGCGGGGCAGGCTGAGGCGCACGCTTCGAGCGTTCGGCCCCTGATCGATCATGATGTCGATGCGGAAGTCCTCCATCGCTGAGTAAAGATACTCTTCGACGGTTTTGGGGATGCGGTGAATCTCATCAATAAACAAGATGTCGCCTTCGTTGAGGTTGGTGAGTAAGCCGGCGAGGTCGGCGGGTTTATCGATCACGGGCCCAGAGGTAATGCTCACCTGCTTACCCATTTCGTGACCGAGGATGAGCGACAGGGTGGTTTTGCCTAGCCCGGGTGGGCCGCTGAGCAGAATGTGGTTGAGCGGTTCGCCACGGTCGCGCGCGGCGCCGACCATCACCGACAGGCGCTCGATGGTCTTGGCTTGGCCGGCAAAGTCGTCGAACGACAGCGGGCGCAGCATCGACTCTTCAGAGCTGATGGGGTCGGCGAGTGTTTGCTCGATAAATTCGGTGCCAGTTGGCGGATCTTCAGGTGTGAAAGGCATAGTCGCTGTTTACGGTTGTGCTTAGCAAATCGACTGATCGGTTCGAGTCAACTCATCCGCTTGAGGCTTGGCGAGTTAAAGGAGAGTGGGCGACCCGCCTACGTGGCACTTATGTTGAGGGCGAGTCGCCCTCACTCCTTTATAAAGCTGCGTCGATGGCGCGCACGGCCTGGAGCATGCGCGCTTGTTTACTGCCGTGGATTTCGACGTAGGGGAGATGTCGGTGCTCCAGTTGGTGCTTGAAGTGTATGTGCAGATCGTCGCGCGCTGCGGGGCTTTCGCGTTGGCCCTCGTCGGCCTGCCAAGGGATGTCGGGCATGCAGAGTAAATACAGGCTGTAATCGCGCTCAAGGAAACGGTGATTCAGCCATTCTATGGCGGTGTCGAAATAGACCTGTGCGTAGATCATCGACGAGAGGATGTTGGTATCGTGAAAAATGAGCCGCTGCGCTTGTTCCAGCTCGGCATCTTCGAGAGCGAGTTGCCCTGTGGCGATCGGCTCGAGGTCGCTGTGCTTGAGCTCGCGTTGGTGCGAATCCACATAGCTGCGGACGAATTCGCCGCTGCATGGCTCAGTATAGTACTCGGAGAGTGCTTTGGCGAGGGTGCTCTTACCGGTGGATTCGGCTCCTGTAATGACGATACGTTTCATTTGTTAGAGAGCTGAGAGCTGAGACGTTTAGGCGACTGAGCTAGACTGGGTGATCGTGCGTTTCCAAAGTCGCCAGCCACGCAGTGCTAAGCAGATAAATACGAAGAACAGGAACACACTCATCCAATACCCTTGCACCATGAATATGCCGATGAAAATGATATCAGAGAGTACCCAGCAGATCCAGGTCTCAATGTATTTGCGGGCGAGCATCCATTGAGCTACGAATGCGCAGACGGTGGCAAATCCGTCGAGATATGCGTGGGCCGAGTCAGTGTAGCTGGAGAGGAGGCTGCCGAAACCGGCGGTGCCAGCGGTCATTACTATAATCGCCAGGATCAGCTTTGTGCGCGGGGTGTGGGCGATTTTCAGTCGATCACCATCCTCAGATTTGCCCGCGACCCACTCATACCAACCATAGGCAGAGATCACGATGAAGATGGCCTGCGAAAGCATCATCGCGTACAGCTTCGCATCTAGCGCGATAAAGACATAGCAACAATAGCAGACGATTAGAATCGGCCATGCAGCTGCTCGTTCGCGGATCGTTAGCCAGACTCCAGTAATACCTGCGAGTGTGCCCAACCATTCGACCCCGCCCGTCGCGAGTAACTGATGCCAAAAAGATTCGTGCATAGCTTAATCACTCCTACCGCTAGGAATACATCAATCCGCGTCGTAGATCTTTACCTGCTTCCAAAGCGCCTTATTGGCTGCAATAAATGCCTGATGGATCGGATCTTCCTGATACGCATCGTGTGCGGCGACGTCTTTGAGGATCACGGTAAGGGCGAAATCGTAACTGTTGTCGAGGACCGGGCGCGCGGCGGTGTTAGCAGGTGTGCCGATATACATCGCTTCAGCATGTTCGATCTGGTGCATTGTCTCTAGGGAGATGCGAAAGTCAGTGCATTGATTTTTATCAAGATCTTCGCGGAGCCAGAAGTATACGGTGTGAATAAGCATGGTTGATGAGCGTTGTTGATCTTTTAAGGGAATAGAAACTCTTAGAGCTTGGCGGCGATGATGGCTTGCAGCTCTGCGTGATTACGCGCGACAGGCAGCTCGGGGCGTTCTTCGGTGAGGCGCTCCGGCGGGCAGAAGAGTAGGCCTTCGTCGGCGCAGTCGATCATCGATAGGTCGTTGTACGAATCGCCGGCTGCGATGGTATCGAAGTTGAGGGCGCGAAACGCTTCGACTGCTTTACGCTTATGATCGGGCAGGCGCAGCTTGTAGTCAGCGATGCGGCCGGTCTCGTCGATGACGAGGTCGTGGCAAAAGAGGGTGGGGTTGCCGAGCTTGGCCATCAGCGGGCCGGCGAATTGACTGAACGTATCCGACAGGATGACTAGGCGTGTTTGGGACGTGACCCACTGGACAAATTCCTGCGCGCCCGGGAGGGGGTCGAGGGTGCCGATGACCTCTTCAATATCGGCTAACTTGAAGCCTTCCTCATCGAGAATGTCCAAGCGGTAGCGCATCAGCGTATCGTAGCAGGGCTCATCGCGCGTGGTACGCTTGAGGGCTTCGATCCCGGTTTTTTCAGCGAAGGCGATCCAGATTTCTGGGATGAGCACCCCCTCTAGGTCAAGGCATACAATATTCATGCCTTCAAAACCGCGAGAATTGATCTGCAAGTCAATCTCAATTCGGCGTTGCTTATCCTGCGGGTGGAAACTGCGCCAAGGTTTCAACTATGATGGCGCGTATCTCGGCATCCGTCGGCGCCTGCCAACCCAAGCGTTTGACATACGCGCCGCGCCAAACGAGTTCCTTCGATTGCATATCAATAATATCGATGATGAAGCTGCCCTCTTGGTATTGATCGATGTGGATGTTGGAGTAGCCGCCATATCCGCGATCGGGCGAGCGTCGATACGGAGTCGCGCCGATGCCGAGGTCGTTGAGTTCGGTGATGGTCTTTTGCGCGGTGTTAAAGGCGACGCGAAAATCAGGTGTGGCGCAGTCCTGAGAGAACCCTTTGGCCAGCAGCTCTGCTTTCAAGGCACGCTCAATCCTGCGATCAACGATCGGGCTGAGCGCAATGCTTGGGTAGTTGTTGCCCAGCTCACGGGAATCGACGGCAAAGCATTTGTAGTTCTGCAATTTGGGTGCGGCAGCACGGTCGTAGTCGACTCGAACAGGCGAGACGCAGCCGATCAGTGTCAGTGTGAGCAACAGCAGCAGGGAAATTCGTAAAACAGTTTTCATGGTTAAACTTACACTATGGCAATTAGGGCAGTGAAGGCAAACCGTCAAATGCATGCTCTCTTATTGTGTCACGCTTCTGGCGCTCGGTACGACGACTGTTTCGGCCACAACAATGAGTTATCGCTGATTAATCGTAAAAGGAGCGTGGGCGATTCGCCCATATTCATTCTGCCAGGTAACATAACAGGGCGAGTCGCTCTTCCTCTAACTGACGATTGACCGCAAAAAAGCCACATCGAGTGACGATGTGGCTTTGAAGAGTATGCGGTTTAGAAATTACAACGTTCCACCAACAATAAACAACGCTTTTACGGAAGCTTGGTCGCTCCCATTAGGAACTTGTCGCACTCGCGGGCGACGGCGCGCCCTTCGTTAATGGCCCACACAATCAGCGACTGACCGCGGCGCATGTCACCGGCGGCGAACACGCTGTCGAGGCTGGTCTTGAACTTGCCGTATTCGGCTTGCACGTTTGAGCGGGCGTCGAGGTCGAGGCCAAGCTCTTCGGCGATAGTTGCCTCGGGACCGAGGAAGCCCATTGCGAGGAGTACGAGATCCGCATCCAGTACACGCTCGCTGCCTTCGACCTTCTTCGGGATGAAGCGTCCGTTGTCATTGGTCCATTCGATGTTGTGGATATGCACCGCCTTGACGTTGTCATCGGCATCGCCAGCGAAGCGGCTGGAGCTGACTAAGTATTGTCGCGGGTCTTCACCTTGGATCGCTTCGGCTTCTTCCTGGCCGTAGTCCATTTTGTAAGTTTTCGGCCATTCGGGCCACGGGTTGTTGGCGGCGCGCTCAGTGGGCGGCTTGGGCATGATCTCCAACTGCACCACGCTTTTGCAACCGTGGCGTAGGGAGGTGCCGACACAGTCGGTGCCGGTGTCGCCACCGCCGATGATGACGACGTTCTTGCCCTTAGCGAGTTCGCTGAATTGCTCAGATTTACCGTCCTTGATGTCCCACAATTCCTTGGTGTTGGGCCCGAGGAACTCCATGGCGTAGCGGATGTTGTTGAGCTCGCGGCCTTCGATTGGTAGGTCACGTGGTTTGGTGGCGCCACAGCACAGCACGACGGAATCGAACTCTTCCATCAGCTGCTTGGAGGAAATGTCGACGCCGATTTCAACGCCGCACTTGAGGACGACGCCTTCGTCTTGCATGAGCTGAACACGACGCGTGACGACTTGCTTCTCGAGCTTCATGTTAGGGATGCCATACATGAGAAGGCCACCTGGACGGTCCGCGCGCTCAAACAGAGTGACGAGATGACCCGCTTGGTTGAGCTGGTCGGCAGCGGCCAAACCGGCAGGACCAGAGCCGACGACTGCGACCTTTTTGCCCGTACGCTCGGCAGGTGCCTGTGGGGTCACCCACCCTTCGGCCCATGCCTTGTCGATGATCGAGCACTCAATGTCCTTGATTGTCACGGCAGGTTCGATCAGGCCTAGCACGCAAGAACCTTCGCACGGAGCAGGGCAGACGCGACCAGTGAATTCCGGAAAGTTGTTGGTCTTGGCGAGGCGCAGGTAGGCATCGTGCCACTTGCCTTTGTACACTAAGTCGTTGAACTCAGGGATGAGATTGTTGACGGGGCAACCACTGGCCATGTTGGCGAGGTTCATACCCGTGTGGCAGTAAGGTGTGCCGCAGTCCATGCAACGTGAGCCTTGTGTCTGCACTTTCTCGGTGTCGAAATCATCGTGAATTTCGTTCCAGTCTTTCACGCGCTCGAGGGGTGGACGGTTTTTAATCGTCTTCCGCTCGAATTCCATAAATCCAGTTGCTTTGCCCATAGTAAAAAAGTGTGAAGGTGTTAAAGTATAAAGTGTGAAGGTTTATAAAAGTTGGAAGGTGAGAAGGTCGGAAGGTTTGAAAGTTGAAAGGTTTGAATTAAACTCATCTACCTTCTCACCTTTCTACTTTCATACTCTTCTCACCATAGTCGCTACACGACTAGTGCCCTGCTGCGACGTTTTCTTCAAATGCGGCTTGGATCGCTTCGTCGCCAGCCAGCCCGGCGGCCTCCGCGCGTTTGACCGCTTGAAGGACACGTTCGTAATCTTGAGGTAGGACCTTGAGGATCTTGCCCGCGGTGTCTGGCCAGCCATCGAGAATGGATTGGCCGCGGACGGAACCGCTGAGTGCGACGTGCTTCTCAATCTTGCCCTTAACCAAGGCGATCTCTTCGTCTTCGCACTCGATGAGCTGATAGACGTTGACCATGTCAGGATTGAGACTGTTCTTTACGAAGTCGCCTGCTTCGTCGTAGATGTAGGCCACGCCGCCAGACATACCCGCGCCTAGGTTGCGGCCTGTGCTGCCGAGGTTGATTACCATGCCGCCAGTCATGTACTCGAGCGCGTGATCACCGAGGCCTTCGACCACGGCTTCGACGCCTGAGTTGCGCACACAAAAACGTTCGCCAGCCATTCCTGCGATGTAGGCTTCACCCTGAGTCGCGCCATAGAAGCAGACGTTCCCGGTGATAATGTTTTCGTGCGCCACGAATAGGGATTCAGGGTCAGGGCGTACGACGATTTTCGCGCCGGAGAGGCCTTTGCCGAGATAGTCATTGGTATCCCCAGTGACGGTGAAAGTCATGCCCTTCGGGCAGAAGGCACCGAGGCTTTGACCGGCCGAACCGTGGATGTTGATCTTCAGTGTATCTTCCGCGAGGCCAGCAGCACCGTGCTTGCGCGAGATTTCTGCGCCAGTAATAGTGCCAACCACACGATTGGTATTGATGATTGGCAGATCGATTTCTACTGGTGTACCATCGTTGATGGCAGGCTGCGCCTTTTCGAGAATCTCTGTGACGTCGAGCGATCGATCGAGCAGATGATCCTGGTCTTGGGTGCAGTAAGTGCCGACTTCTGGTCCCACATCTGGGCGGTACAGGATCTTGCTGTAGTCCAGACCTTTGGCTTTCCAGTGGTCGATGCCAGCGCGCATTTCGAGCTTATCGACGCGGCCGACCATTTCTTCAATCGTACGGAAGCCAAACTGTGCCATGACCTCACGCATTTCTTCGGCGATGAAGTTCATGAAGTTGACGACTGCATCCGCGCCACCTTTAAACTTCTTGCGGAGTTCGAGGTTTTGCGTGGCGATGCCGACAGGGCAAGTGTTCTTGTGGCAAACACGCATCATCAAGCAACCCAGAGTTACGAGTGGGGCAGTTGCGAAGCCGAATTCTTCAGCGCCGAGCAAGCAGGCAATCACGACGTCGCGACCTGTCTTAAGTTGGCCGTCTGTTTCAACGCGAACGCGTGAGCGCAGGTCGTTAAGCAGCAGGGTTTGATTGGTTTCAGCGAGGCCAAGTTCCCATGGAGCACCGGCGTGCTGAATGGAGGAACGAGGCGATGCGCCTGTGCCGCCGTCGTAACCAGAAACGAGGATGCCGTCCGCCTTGGCCTTAGCCACACCGGCAGCAATAGTGCCGACGCCCACTTCGGATACCAGCTTGACGTTGACGCGCGCTTTGACGTTTGAGTTTTTCAGGTCGTGGATCAGTTCAGCCAAATCCTCAATCGAATAGATGTCGTGGTGCGGTGGAGGCGAGATCAAGCCGACACCAGGAGTGGTGCCGCGTGTCTTAGCAATCAGTGGCAATACCTTGTGACCTGGGAGCTCACCACCTTCGCCGGGCTTGGCGCCCTGCACGATCTTGATCTGAATCTCGTCGGAGTTGACTAGATAATTACTGGTCACACCGAAACGACCGGAGGCAACCTGCTTGATCGCTGAACGGCGGCTGTCGCCATTTGCATCCGGAGTGAAACGATCTGGGTCTTCGCCACCTTCACCGGTATTGGACTTGCCGCCGATGCGGTTCATCGCAATCGCGAGAGCTTCGTGCGCTTCCGAGGAAATCGAACCGTACGACATCGCACCAGTTTTAAAGCGTTTAAAGATCGAACGTGCGGATTCAACTTCTTCGAGTGGAATTGCCTTGGATTCGTCGAATTTGAAGTCCATCAAGCCACGCAGAGTGAACATCTCTTTGGACTGATCGTTGACGATTTTGGAATATTCAGTGAAGACTGCACGGTCGCCTTGGCTGGTTGCGAGCTGAAGCTTGTGAATGGTCATCGGGCTGAAGAGGTGACGTTCACCTCCGGCACGCCACTGATAGATGCCACCTGGATCGAGGGCAGCGGCCTTCTCGTCGGTGCGAGTGCCGAACGCATTAGAGTGGCGCATGCCAGCTTCCTTAGCGATGGTGTTGAGGCCGATACCTTCGATGCGCGATGCGGTCTTGGTGAAATACTTATCGATGATATTGCGGTTGAGGCCAATCGCTTCGAAGATCTGCGCGCCGCGGTAAGAAGCGACCGTGGAGATGCCCATCTTTGACATGGTTTTAATCACGCCGTTGAGGTTCGCTTTCAGGAAGTTGTAACCAGCCTTCTCAGGTGTCAGGTCGAGATCGCCACGATCAATCATGAAGCGGACGGACTCGAGTGCGAGATATGGGTTGACCGCATCTGCACCGTAGCCGAGTAGCAATGCAAAGTGATGTACTTCGCGAGGCTCGCCGGATTCAAGGACGATGGAGACTCGTGTGCGGGTACCCTGGCGGATCAAGTGATGATGCAGGCCGGCAACCGCGAGGAGTGCAGGGATTGGTGCTTTCTTGGGTCCGATCTTACGGTCGGAGAGGACGAGGATGTTGACCCCGTCGTTGACGGCGGCGTCAGCATTTTCGAAGAGTTTATCAAGTGCGGCTTCGAGGCCTGTGCCAGAGATTGAGGGCTCGGAGATGCTGTTGTGACCTTCGGCGAGGCCACCCACTTCGGCTTCGAAGGTAATTGGCAGCTTGGCCGACTTGAACCCGGCCAGCTTGATGTTGCGCAGTTGTGCCAGCTCCTTATCGTCAATCAACGGTGACTCGAACTTAATCATTCGGCAGCTGTCAGGGCCTGGGCGAGTGAGATCACCCTCAGAGCCGATAAAAGTGACACTTGCGGTCACCAGCTCTTCGCGGATCGGATCAATCGGTGGATTGGTGACCTGCGCAAACAATTGCTTGAAGTAGTTATACATCGTCTGCGACTGATCGGAGAGGACGGCGAGTGGCGCGTCGTTACCCATCGAGCCTAACGGTTGCTTGCCAGCTTCGGCGCTGGGGCCAAGAATGAAGCGTGCGTCTTCGAAAGTGTAGCCAAATGCTTTTTGGCGCGTCTCGATGTTTTCGAAGTTGTCGGCGGGAATCGATTCCGGCTCAGGTAAATCTTCGGACTTAACGAGGTTTTCTTTGAGCCACTGACCATATGGTGCAGTCTTGGAAACTTCCTCCTTCACTTTGCCGTCTTCGATGATGCAGCCAGCTTCCATGTCGATTAGGAACATACGACCTGGTTCGAGGCGGCCTTTCCTGACCACATTCTTTGGCTCGATGCCGGCGAGAACGCCCACTTCGGATGCAAGGATGACCTTGTCGTCCGCTGTGACATAGTAGCGAGAGGGGCGCAGACCATTACGGTCGAGTGTCGCACCGACTTGAATGCCGTCGGAGAACGCCATGGATGCCGGACCATCCCAAGGCTCCATCATGCAGGCGTGAAACTCGTAAAAGTCCTTCTTATAATCAGGCATGTTCTTGTGACGCTCCCAAGGCTCGGGGATCATCATCATCATCGCATGCGCGAGACTACGGCCAGACAGAACAAGGAACTCTAGGCAGTTGTCGAACTTCTGTGAGTCGGAGCCATCTTCGCGAATGATTGGCAGGAGCTTCTTAAGATCTTTACCAAATACTTCGCTGGCGAGCTGCATTTGACGGGCGTGCAACCAATTCTCGTTGCCGCGAACTGTATTGATCTCACCATTGTGGCAAAGGTAACGAAAAGGTTGAGCGCGCGGCCAGCTTGGGAATGTGTTGGTTGAGAAGCGCGAGTGTGTCAGGGCGAGCGCCGAGTCCATTGCCTCGTTGGAGAGGTCGGGGAAATATTGCTCAAGCTGCTCGGTGGTAAGCATGCCCTTGTAAGTCATGGTCCGGCTAGAGAGCGAGCTGATGTAAAACAGCGCTTCTTCGTCTGTGCCGCTGTACCGGATACGGTGGGTCGCGAGGCGACGGACGATGTATAGTTTGCGCTCCAGTTCGAGGCCGGCAGCGACTTCGCCTTTACCGACGAAAAATTGACGCATAATTGGTTCGCAGGCCTTGGATGCTTTACCGAGGATCTCGCTGCGCACTGGCACATCGCGCCAGCCGATGAAATTGAGGCCTTCTTCGGCAACGATCTCTTCAATGATCGTTTCTTCGCTCTGACGTTCTTCTTCGTCGCGGGAGAGAAATACGAAGCCGACACCGTAGTCACCTTCTGCTGGCACCTCGAAGCCGCACTCAGCTTGGCACACAGCTTTAAAGAAGTTGTGTGGTAGTTGAATGAAAATGCCTGCGCCGTCGCCAGTGATCGGGTCACAGCCGCAACCACCGCGGTGGTCGAGGTTCACGCAGATCTCCAACGCACCTTTGACGATGTCGTGGGATTTACGGCCTTTCATATCGACGATCAGGCCGATTCCGCAGTTTTCGTGTTCATTCTGTGGGTCGTAGAGACCCTGCGCCTTGGGCTGGATGTGTGTCTTTTCCATATCTATGTTAAATAATCGATTTTAAAGTGTAGTCATCGTGCGATGCGGACGTCCTGAGCGACGAGTCGGCTTTTTGACCGAAGCCAAAAGGAACGAAGAAGGTAGTAATTGATGAGAGTCTGTCTAGCGAAAATGACAATCTCGGTAGATGAGCGTGCTCACATTCAGTCAATTGCAGCTTATTCGGTAGCAAAAAACGGACCGAATCCGTGTTGGGGAGAAAGACTTTAAGGAATTAAGTATTTCTTCTGCTTAGGCGCTTAGAAGAACCGAATCGTCTTCGAACGCATGGCTTCATGTTCTTCGTCGGTGCAGGCTGCGTTGGTCGGAGCATCTGCTATAGCACTGTTTTCAGTGACGAGGCCCTCTTTGAGCATGTAGGCTTCAACTTCATCTCCACTGACATCTGCGAGCATATGCCCATTGATTTCGACGCATGGTGAGAGTGGTTGAGCTGATTTTTCAACCATTTCAGCGTATTGATCTGCATTGTTGATGATGTCGCGGTCTTCGAATTCGAGGCCGTGCTTCTTCATGATCGCGCGGACACCCATGCTCCATCCGCAGGTCGGTTTTAAGTAGGCGATAATCTTCATAAGCCCCTAAGTGTTGCTAATTATTCGGCTTGTCAACTCCGAGGATGCGATCTGCTTCGGTCGCCGCGTTGTTTAGTAGCGGATTGACGGCTTCGGTTTCGCACAGATGATTTGCCATTCGCCGGTAGGGTTTTGCCCGACTGTGTAGAGACTGCTGAAATGGTCTTCGACTGCGTAGCGCACCCGCATTCGGTAGCGCGGCGTGAGGCTGGGGCCATAATTGATGCCGTTGTGAGTGAAATTGATCGTTTCCTCTGGAGCGCCTGAGAGCGCTTCGAATTCGATTTGCTGAATCGGCAGTCCCAGCTCGTAGTCTAGAGCACCTTTTAAGCGAGAGATAATGAGACTGTCGCAACCTTTCAAGTAGTAGAGCTTCAGCATCGGGTCGATCGTGTCGGCTTGGTTGGCTGCGACGAAGCGAACGGATAGATCGTCGAGACCCAGTTCGAGGGTGGACTTCGGGCTGCAGGCGGCGAGCAGCAACGCGCCGATCCAAGCGGCGGCGATAGTCGTTATGGAGGTCAAATATCTCATCGAATCAACGATTTAGACCGCAAGTGTGGCGTCAGGTTCATCGGAGAATGTTCCGCGATAGACCGATTCGCCGCTAGATCGGCTTTTCGCCAAGCTCTTCTGTGAGTGCTGGCTCGGGGGGGGCGACGGCTTCCAGCGCAGCGGAAGGCTCCTGTTCTTTACCTGTGATCGGGCTAGAGACTTGGATACGGCCGCTCTTGAAACCTGAGGCGACGATGTTGATCTGGCCTATATGTTCAATGCCAAGATTTTCGGTGAGATTTTGCCGCAGGTGTCTCTGCAAGGTTTGTTCGATGTCTCTGAGCCGGCCACCGCTCTTGAGCTGGATGCGGACGTCGAAATGAGTGGCCTTACCTTTGACCTTTATTTTGACAATTGGTTTTGCGACATTGTCGAGCTGTTCACAAGAAGTACGGATCAGCTCTACAATCGCAGAGCGGCAAACCATGACGCGGCCGTTCTCAGTGCGATATGCGACTATTTTATTGGGCTGACGTCGGACCAGCAGCATCAGGAACAGCGCGAGTGTAATAACTGCTCCGGCTGCATATAGATAAGTGGGCTCAGTAAGAAGGTTTAACAACTCGATCGTTTTAGTCCAATTCATCAGTGCTTATTGGTTGGGTAAGTAGAGGACTAGATCTCAGTTGTACCTAGTCAACGTGTGCTTGCCCATCCCACTCGTCTTTTGCTTCTTTTTCTTCCTCAGTGGTCCGCACGCCGTCAATGATGACATTGACGCGGGCGACACTTTTGCTAGTCATTTTTTCGATCTGCTCAGCGATACGCTGCTGGATTTCATTGCCGACGGTCGCGAGTTCGACGCCGAAACGTAGAATTACACGGATCTCAATTTGGTAGTCACCGACTTCGTCTTCATCGACGCGGACACCGCGCTCATCGCCTTTTTTAGAGAAGATTTCTGCAATTCCATCGACGAAGCCACCGCCAACAGCTGTGACGCCTGCGACTTCGAGTGCAGCCAAACGAACAATGCTCGCGACCACACTGTGATTGATGCGAATGTCACCTAATGTGTTCGAGCCTTCGGACACAGTAGGGATTGTGGACTCTTGGTTATTTTCAGATTTGTTGCTCATGATGGGTGCAATGTACTGTAGTTACTATTAAGTGTAAAGATCCTTGGGCACGCGCTCAATAAATTCTTCGATATACTTGGTTGTGGCTTTGCCTTCACGGAAGATTGGATCGCGGATAATTGCGCGCGAGAACGGAATGTTCGTTTTGATGCCATGAATTAAGTATTCGCCGAGTGCCCGATCCATGCGGTCCAGCGCAAGTTCGCGTGTTTTGGCGATGGTCATGACTTTTGCAATCATGCTGTCGTAGTAAGGCGGGATGGTGTAACCACTGTAGCAGTGCGAGTCGATACGCACGCCGTGCCCGCCTGGAGCATAATAAAGGCCGATCTCGCCGGGGCAGGGCGCGAAGTTCCGGCTCGGATCTTCGGCGCATACGCGGCATTCGATGCAGTGCTTAGTAATTTGTATGTCCTTTTGCTCGTAGCTGAGTTTTTGTCCGCTGGCGATGAGGAGTTGTTCCTTAACCAAGTCGACACCAGTGACTTCTTCAGTCACGCCGTGCTCAACTTGGATACGCGTGTTCATTTCGATGAAGAAATAGTCGCCATTGCCATCGACGAGGAACTCGACGGTGCCGGCGCCTTCGTAGTTGACCGATTTGGCCAATTTGACCGCATCACGGCCCATTTTCTTGCGAATATCGTCAGAGATAAAAGGTGAAGGGGCTTCTTCAATGACCTTCTGGTGGCGACGTTGAATAGAGCAATCGCGTTCACCTAGGTGAATGACGTTGCCGAATTGGTCACCGAGTAATTGGATTTCGATGTGGCGCGGTGCGTCGAGAAAGCGTTCAAGATAAACGGCACCGTTGCCGAATGCTTTTTCGGCTTCGTTTCGGGCATTGTTATACTCTTTGACGAATGAGACTGCGTTGTGCGCGGTGCGCATGCCTTTACCACCGCCGCCAGCGACGGCCTTAATAATGACTGGATAGCCGATCTTTTTTGCGGTAGCGATAGCTACTTCTTCGTTGTCGACGGTGCCGTCGCTGCCGGGGATCACGGGAACTTTGGCTTTGACTGCCATTTCGCGTGCCTTGGCTTTGTCGCCGAAGTTGATGATCGCTTCGGCACCTGGGCCGATGAATTTGATGCCGCACTCGCCGCATTGCTCGGCAAAGTCAGCATTTTCCGCTAAAAAGCCGTAGCCTGGGTGGATGCCATCGACGTCAGCGATTTCGGCGGCCGCGATAATGCGGTCTGCTTTTAAATAGCTGAGGTTGCCCGCGGCTGGGCCGATACATATCGCCTCATCGGCAAGCTGCACGTGGAGCGACTGCTCGTCGGCCTCGGAATAGACTGCGAGCGTCTTAATTCCAAGTTCGTTACAAGCGCGAACGATGCGAAGTGCGATTTCACCTCGATTGGCAATAAGGACTTTTTTAAGCATACGGATTAAGCCGTTTTGACTTTGAATAGAGGTTGGCCGTATTCGACCGCTGCGCCATTTTCGACTAAGATTTCAGTGATGGTGCCGCTGATTTCGGATTGAATTTCGTTCATAACCTTCATCGCTTCGATAATGCAAACGATGGAGTCCGCACCGACCTTGGAGCCGACCTTTGCGAAGGCAGGGCTTTCAGGCGAAGCGGCAGTATAGAAAGTTCCAACCATCGGCGACGTCACCATTGAGATGCCCTTTTCTTCAACTGGGGCAGCTGCAGCTGTTGGGGCTGCTGGAGCTGCTGCTGCGGCTGCCGGAGCTGCCGCTAGTGGAGCAGCCGCATGGATGATTTGAGTTTCGCCATTCTTGCGGCAGAGGCGTAGTTTAAAGTCTTTCTCCTCGATTTCAAATTCGGAAATTTCCGAGCGTTTCATCATTTCGACGACCTGTTTGATAGCTTTTAAGTCCAAGTGTTTCCTTTCTTGTGGCTTTAATTATTTGAGATTTTGAATCGAACGCCCTTACTAAAGTGAGCAAGGTCGATCAAATTAACCAACATGTAAGTAGAGCTTTCGCTTGGGTGCAATTACTTTGTTGCGCATTTTGCTAGTGGGTCGGTAACGCCCAAATAGATGCTTTTTTCTTTCTTGCTCGAGTTGCCGATGCATTACTCAATTTATATCGCAATCGATCAGCTAGGAGATGCTTTATTTATTTTACTGTTCCTATCTGAATGTTGAAGATTGATATAACTTATTATGCCTAGCCCAGAAGCAGTTGAAGTTCTCGTAATTGAATCGGTACGATTGTTAGCCGAAGATTTTGATTTAGTTGCATTGAAGGACCCAAACGCGGAATCTGCGCTGTATGGTAACGATGGAGTCCTCGATAGTATGGCCTTGGTCAACCTCCTTGCAGATGTGGAGGATGCCGTTTCTGAGCAATTCGGGGCAGCGATTACACTTGCTGATGAGAAAGCTATGAGCGCGCGACATTCGCCTTTTTTGACGGTTAAGACCCTCGCGCAAGCGGTGTTAGAAAGGATCGAAGCGTGAAGCAGATCGTTATTACTGGCACGCGCAAGGGAATTGGCCGATCGTTGGCTGAGCATTATCTGGCTGAAGGCTGGGGAGTCATCGGCTGTAGTCGTGGCGAGTCATCGATTGTGCACGCTCAGTATCGGCACTATGCATTAGATGTGGGTGATGAATCCGCCGTGATTAAAATGGCGCGTGAGGTAAAGCGGCAAGTCGGTGCCGTCGATGCGCTGCTAAATAATGCTGGGATCGCCTCGATGAACCATTGTTTATTAACGCCGGGTTCTACAATAAATGCGATTTTGCAGACCAATGTGGTCGGGACCTTCTTGTTTTGTCGTGAATTTGCCAAGCTGATGCGCAAGAGCGAGCAGGCGCGGATTGTGAATTTCACGACCGTGGCGCATCCGCTGAACTTGGAAGGTGAGGCAGTTTATGCGGCCAGTAAATCCGCGGTGGAAAGTTTGACACGTATCATGGCGCGTGAGTTGGCCGAGCTGCGTATTACGGTGAATGCGGTCGGGCCGACGCCAGTGTTGACGGATCTGATTAAGGGCGTGTCGTCTAAAAAGATGGATGCGTTGCTCGCGCGGCAGGCGATTCCGCGCTACGGCAAGGCGGCGGATGTGATCAATGCGGTCGATTTCTTTCTGAGGCCGGAGAGTGACTTTATTACCGGGCAAGTGCTCTATTTGGGTGGAGTGACTTAAGTTGTGAGCTGGATTGATCAGCAGTTTGCCGAGTTCGGTGCCAAGCTTGCTTGCTATGAGGGGGGCCGCACCTGGACGTATGCTGATTTTGTCGCCGAAGTGGGTCGAATTGAGGCGTTGCTGTCTCCTGCGATGGGCCAAGCGCCAGCGGTGATTGCGATTCAGACGGCTGGCACGATGCACGTACTGGCTGCGGTTTTGGCAATCGTACGCCTGAAGCAAGTGGCGTTGCCGCAATCCTCAGAGATGCCAATGGCTGAGCAGGTCGAGCAACAGCGTATTGCCGGCGCTAGGTTTGTGCTGAGTGCGGAGGGCCTGCGCTTGCGACCGCCGCTTGCGAGTGCTTCTAAATTAATCAATCAGCTAGCGGCGCGTGGGCATGCGGGCTTAATTCTTTTTAGTAGTGGCACTAGCGGTGAGCCAAAGGGGATGCTACACGATTTGAATGCGCTCTTAGATCGTTATTCTGAGGTTCGACCGCGAGCGGATCGGACTTTGCAGTTGCTGCTGGCGGATCACATCGGCGGGCTGGATTCTGCCTTTCGCACTTTATTTGCTGGTTCGACCTTGGTAGTGCCTGAGGCGCGCAGCGCGCTTGCGGTGGGAGCCGCGGTTGAGCGGTATGATGTTAATATTCTACCAGCGTCGCCGACGTTTTTAAATCTCATGCTGTTGGCGCATGTTCCAGAGAAATTCGATTGTTCGAGCTTGGAGGTGATTGCATATGGGGCAGAGCCGATGTCAACCAGGCTGCTGGGGCGGTTGGTTGAGGCATTCCCAAATGCGGCATTTCAGCAGAAGTTTGGCACCAGTGAAACAGGAGCGATCCGTATCAAGAGTCAGAGCACCGACAGTGTATATTTTCGCATTGAGGATTCAGGCGTCGAATGGCGTGTGCAAGATGCTGAGTTGTGGCTGAAGACGAGTTCGCGAATTTTGGGCTATCTAAATGCCGATGAATCTTCCCTTGAGGCCGATGGTTGGTATCGGACGGGCGATCTGGTGGAAGAGGCTGCCGGGGGCTATTTTCGTATTATCGGCAGGCGTAGTCAGTTAATCAATGTAGGTGGGCAGAAAGTGCATCCCGCAGAGGTCGAACAAGTGATCGCTGAGATTGAAGGTGTTGAGGCTTGTTTGGTGTATGCTAAGCCCGCGGCAGTCACGGGCAGTATAGTTGCGTGCGTGATTGTACCTTCATCGAACCAAGATTTGCGTACCTGGAAACGTTTGATCCGTCAGCATTGTCGCGGTCGAATTGCAGATTGGAAGATTCCAGTGGCAGTGGAGCTGTGCGCTGAGCTATCGATGACCGATCGTCTGAAGCGAGGGTAGCCGGGTTGAGGAGCGTAATTGCGAAGGTGGTCAATCACTCTGAAAGAGTCTGAATCCGTGGCATCTGCGCTTGCGCAGGCCAATTTGAGCGCTTCGGTGTTGCTGGCCGCCGCAAGCGACGCCGCCGCATGGCAACTTTCGCAATTACATCGTGCGCGGCAGATTCTCGGTAAAATGGGCTTTTACTTTGTGCGATCCTGCGCATGATAGCGTCATGGCAAAATGCAGTTTCAATCAGGTTCAAGTCGGCGGGGTCGTTACCTGTGTGCCACCTTTGGAGAAATGTATCGATAATGAGATCGGTCTGTTCGGCGGCAACGAGAAGCAAATCGCACGCTTAAAGAAAACCATTGGGCTGGATCGGCGGCGTGTCGTGGAGCCGGGCACGACCGCGGCGGATCTATGCGAAGCAGCTGCCCGACGACTATTGAAAGGCACGAGCCTCGAGCCTGAGGCGATTGACGCGGTGATTTTTGTAACGCAGACGCCAGATTATTTGCAGCCATGTAATGCTGCGGTGTTACATGGGCGTCTGGATTTGCCAAAGAGCTGCGCGGCATTAGATGTAAATTTGGGTTGTTCGGGCTATGTGTATGGGCTGTGGTTGGCGCATATGATGGTTAGCGCGGGCGGTTGTGAACGGGTGTTGTTACTTGCGGGAGATACGATTAGTCGACTGGTAAATCCGAAAGATCGGGCGGTGGCACCGTTGTTTGGCGACGGGGGCAGTGCGACATTAATCCAGCGCAGTGATTGCGAGAGTCCTGCGTGGTTTAGTCTTGAGACGGACGGAAAGGGTTTTGATAAGTTAATTGTGCCAGCAGGCGGTCAGCGCAGGCCGAGTTCGGTAGAGACGCAGGCCGAGGTAGCAGATAAGAGCGGCAACGTACGTGCGCCCGAAAACCTTTTTATGGATGGTGCGGAGATTTTTAATTTTTCGATTATTGAGGAGCCGAAGGCAGTGCGGGATTTAGTCGACTATGCGGGGCTGGATCTGGATGCGGTGGATTACTTCGTTTTTCATCAGGCCAATCGCTATATTCTTAGTAATATTGCCAAGCGCTTAAAAATTGATCCTACGAAAGTGCCGATGCGGACGGTCGAGCGCTATGGGAATCAGAGTTCGGCTTCGATCCCGTCGGCGATGTGCGGGGAGCTGCAGGATGTGCTGCGCGGCGCCGAGTCGCAGCGCGTGTTACTGTCTGGATTCGGCGTGGGTCTGTCGTGGGCCAGCGTGATACTCGATATTGCTGAGTTGGCTGTCTGCGAAATTATTGAATGTGCGCCGAGTGAATAGAAACTTGTTAGGCGTACTCAGAGTCGGTATTGGTCTTATAAATGCAGCCTATGAATTTAGAAAAATTTATTGAAGATTTCGAAGAAGCGGTCGAAGACATCGAGCCAGGTTCACTAACGATTGCGACCAAATATAGAGAGCTCGAAGCTTGGGATTCGCTGGCAGTCTTGACTGTGATTGCGATGGTTGATGCGGAGTATGATGTGCGCCTAAAGGCTGACACATTAAAAAACTGTGAGACGCTCGAAGGGCTGTTTGCGCAAGTGAGTGGGTTATCTTGAGTATGAGCGGTTCTGGTAAATTTAAGAATAAACAGATCTTGATCGTCGGTGCGACTGGTGGCTTGGGCGGTTCAATTGCACGTCATTTAAAGTGTGAAG
>JABJQI010000131.1 GCA_018663485.1 Opitutia bacterium | reverse complement strand
GTTTCTCGTGTTTACCTAGATGGATTTTGTTAAAGTGATCGACAGTGTGTGTCGCGCCTTGGATGAGGCGTCGGTTAGATATGCTTTGATTGGTGGTTTTGCGATGGCTCTGCGAGGCGTGCAGCGTGCGACGATCGATTTGGATTTTATCTTAATGTTAGATGATTTGGATCGGAGTGATGAGATCTTCTGCGATTTGGGCTATACTAGGGCGTTTCGTAATGAGAACGTATCCCATTACTCCTCAGATAATTTGAGTTTGGGGCGGATTGATATATTGCACGCATTTCGGGGGCCTACACTGGGCATGCTGGATCGGGCGGATCGGCTTTCGGTCGCAGAGGGCGTGACTTTGCCAGTGGTGCCGGTTGAGGATATTATCGGGCTCAAAGTGCAAGCGACGGTGAATAATCCTAGGCGGATGACAAAAGATTGGTCAGATATACGGATGTTGGTCGAAGTCTCAGCTGAGCAGCAATTAGCTCTGGATTGGGAGTTGTTGACTGACTATCTGGCGCTCTTTGGTTTGACGGATCGTGTTGAGGAGATGAAGGTATGGTATGGCGAAATTAACGGAGAGTGAGCGTGCGGAGTGGTTGCGCGTGGGGAGTGTCCCACTGGAAGAGCCGCCGTTGAGCTATAACGAGCGCATTGTTGCTCCGACGGCTGAAGCCCGTGAACGCTATGCTCGTTTTGCGACCGAGGCTGCGAAACTGTATAGGGGAACGAAGCCTGTTTGCTTTGAAGGAACTCATTGGAAGTTGTAGCGGAGTGGCTACTTCTCTTCGGTGGTACTTTTAGTCACAGAGATGTGGACCTCAGAGCGTTTAAAGATGCCAGGCATGAACGGGCTATTCCAATAAATCGCACGGGCGGGACCAGTGGCGATCCATTGATCCTGCTCGGATAGGTACGTGAGCAGCCGTGCTTGGCCGTTGTTGAAGTTTTTGGCGCTGTAGCCGCCGCGCACGCCAAGGCTGAGGACAGTGCGTTCCGGCAGTTCAATGATGGTGACTTGGTCAGTATCTTTGAGCTCTCGGTCGGCGAAGTCCGAGCCGACATAGAAATACATGATGCCAGGTTCGATCGCCGCTTCGACGGGTGTGGTCATCGCGATGTCGTTGGCTTGAATATAACGAAACAACGGGCGAAAGAGCCCGTTGTTGGACTCGAAGTAGCTTTTGTCGGATTGAGAGGCGAGCAGTCGCGCCGCGGGGATCGTTTTAATCTCGATCGTGCCGACATCGGTTCGGGCGAAAGCGCTTTCGTAAGCAGACATAGGTTGAAAAAGAAGCAGAGCTAGAATGGTGAGTTGAACGAATTTCATGGGATGGGGAGACAGAATAGTCGTATGCGGCGCTGTTGTGCAAAGCGCGTGATTAAGTAGTACTAAAAAATCAGATTTCAGCGAAAAACCTTACAAGTCGTATTAATTCCGCCGTTGCCAGTTTTACGGATCCTGTCTGGAGTGAGCGTATGGAATTAATCGTTGCGTTAGTCGTTGGGCTTTTTGTGGGGGCGGGCTTGGTCTTTGCTTTGTTACGTGGTGGCCATATCCGCTCGGATGCTGCTTTGGCTAGCGTGCAGGCGGAGTTACAGGCAGTTCGAGGTGATGGAGCGGCTGCCAAGGAAGCGCTGGCGAGGGTTGAAGCCCAGCGGGAGGCAGAGCTAAAGGCGGCGACTGAGAAGCTTGCGCTACTTGAGGAGGCGAAGACCAAGCTGCAGGATAGCTTTAAAGCGCTCTCTGCGGAGGCGTTGTCGAAAAACAACGAGTCCTTTCTGAATCTCGCCAAGACCACGCTGGAGAAATATCAAGAAGGTGCGAAGGGTGACCTCGAGAAACGCCAGCAAGCAATAAACCAGACGGTCGAGCCAGTCGGCGAGGCACTGAAGATTTTCAATGAGCGGGTTGCCAAGATTGAGGAGCGCCGCACACAGACAGATGCCAGCCTTAAGCAGCAACTGCAACAGCTGGCCGAGTCGCAGGTGCAGCTGAGCCGCACCACTGGCAGTCTGGTGCAGGCGCTGCGTGCGCCGCAAGTCCGTGGGCAATGGGGCGAAATGCAGCTGCGCCGCACCGTTGAGATGGCTGGCATGATCAATTATTGTGACTTCGAAGAGCAGGCATCGGTCGAGACTGCCGATGGCGAGCGTCTGCGGCCTGACATGCTGATTCGCCTGCCGAACGAGCGCGTGGTGGTAGTCGACTCCAAGGTGCCACTGGCTGCCTACCTCGATGCACTGCAATCCGAAGATCCAGACGTGCAGAAGGAGCGCATGCAGGCGCACGCCCGTCATGTTCGGGATCATATCAAGGGGCTGTCGGCGAAGACCTACTGGGACAAGTTCGATAATGCCCCAGAGTTCGTGGTGCTATTTATTCCCAACGAAACAATTTTCAGTGCTGCCTTGGAGCAAGATCCACAGCTGATCGAGTTGGGCGTGCTCAATAAAGTCATCCTCGCCACGCCGACCACGCTGATCGCTTTGCTCAAGGCGATCGCGTATGGCTGGCAACAAGAAGCCATTGCCCGTGAAGCCAAGGAAATCGCGGCGCTGGGCAAAGAACTCTACGACCGCATCGGCGTCGTTGCTGGGCACTTTGCAAAGCTTGGTAAGAGCCTCGGTCAGTCTGTGGAGCATTACAATAAAGCCGTCAGCTCCGTGGAGACACGCTTACTCTCGACCGCGAAGAAATTTCAAGCGCTCGACAGTGCGTCCGCTGCTGAGCCTCCCGAAGTGAAGGTGATCGAGAAGATCCCGGCGTTGCCGAATGAGCTGGAGTAGTAAATAGGAGCGCCAATCTCCGGATTGGCAGTTTGCGGCAGGGCGTGGGTTGGTTTGCTGTTCTAGTGATTGGAGCTATTGTTTACAGGATGAAGGCAAAGCCGCGGGGGATGCAGGATATCGGAGCCAGACGGGAGTCTGGCGATCCCGCTGGAGTTCGTGGGTGGCATACTCGTGGTTATTTACTGCATTTCGATAGTCCAGATCACATTCAACATGTCACAGTGCATCTTGTTGATAGCTTGCCGAAATCGGCGATCGAACGTGTGGATCAGATGATCGAGGCGATGCCTGATTGTGAAGGGATAGTCGAGCGTCGAAAGCGTTTACACGACTGGATCGATGCGGGACATGGAGCGTGTTACTTAGAAGACGCTAAGTGTGCAAAGGTGGTTCAGGAAGCCTTTCTGTATTTTAACGAAGAGCGTTATCATCTGTATGCGTGGGTAGTGATGCCGAATCATTTTCATGTGTTGTTTCAGCCAGTCAATGGTTGGTCGATGGCGAAAATCGTGGCTTCGTGGAAGCGTTTTACGGCGACTGAGATCAAGTTAGTGCTACGAGCTAGGCAGGAGAGTGCCAGACAGGAGTCTGGCGATCCTGGGAGTGCCAGACTCCTGTCTGGCATTTCAGAACCATTGTGGCCGCGGGAGTATTGGGATCGCTATATCCGTAATGAACAGCATCTCCAAGCGGCGATTGCATATATCGAGCAGAATCCCGTCAAAGCAGGGCTTTGTTCAAATGCCTCTGAGTGGCGGTAGAGCAGTGCATCAGGAGAGTCAGAGCGATATTCGTGAGTCAAGTGAGATACTTGACTTACTCTGAACTCATACTTGACTTAGTGGGTGATCTACAACGAACCAGATCCGATCGAATTTGAGATCAGCGACGAGCTTGACCTGCATACTTTTCGACCCTCCGATGTGGGTGACTTGGTGCCGGACTACATTGAGTTGTGCCTGAAGAAGGGCATTACGCGGGTGCGCATCATCCACGGCAAGGGCATCGGCACCTTGCGCACCACGGTGCATAATATCCTCGAGCGTGATCCGCGGGTTGCGCGGTTTGAATTGGCGGGCGCGACTGAAGGCGGCTGGGGTGCGACGATTGCTTGGCTGCAGGGCTGAGTTACGCACTTTCTATTCTTCAATGCTAGCTAAGTCGCGCGGTTCGAGACAGATCGTCCCAGTTGTGGGCTAATAGTAGGATGATCCCGCCGCTAATGAGTAGCGCTCCGAGCACTGCGCAGACAATAGCTCCCCTGTGCACGCGTGATTCAACTTGGTTCGAATAATAGTCTTCGAGTGGTTGGCGGGATTCGGCCGAGAGGATGCCTTTATCTTCCAGGATGGGTAGCTCTTGCAGTAACCATTGTCGGTGTTTTTCAGGAATTTTTCGCATAACAAAAGCAGCCTGTAGGATGGTCCTGTATTACGTGATTTTTGCAATGCTTAATTCTTGGTTCAGTCGTCCTAGCCTGTTCGCCTTCATGCATTTGCATCCTTGTGTATATACTACGGGAAACGCACTTGCCAGCGGGCGCTAGTTTCACCATTTTCTACTCTTTTTCGCATTTTCAGTGTCCTCTGTGAGCTGAAATCTGCGCATAATTTCATTCAGTAACCGCATACATTAGATCTCATGATCTCAGCCATTCTCAAAAAGTTCTCTGGTCGTCACTATAAGAAGTTTCTTAAAAAGTGTCAGCCTATAACCGAACGTATCAACGCATTTGAAGTTGAATATCAAGCGCTTACGGAGCAGCAACTGCGCGCCAAGACCGCCGAGTTTATGCAGCGCCATCAGGATGGTGAGTCGCTCGACGACTTGTTGCCGGAGGCGTTTGCGACAGTGAAGAACGCGGCCCGCCGTATGTGCGGCCAGGAGTTTGACGTGTGTGACCACATGTTGCCGTGGAACATGGTGCACTACGATGTACAGTTTATTGGCGGGATCGCGCTGCATGAGCGGCACATTGCTGAGATGGCGACGGGTGAAGGTAAGACACTCGTCTCAACCTGCCCGCTCTACTTGAACGCGCTTTCCGGCAACAACTGCCAGTTGGTCACCGTCAATGACTACCTCGCTCGGCGTGACTCCGAGTGGATGGGCCACCTGTTCCGCATGCTCGGTCTCTC
>JABJQI010000173.1 GCA_018663485.1 Opitutia bacterium | reverse complement strand
TTCGCGGGATGTAGTAAACGAGAGCAAAAAGAATAAAAGGGTTAAAGCTATAAGGCGGCCATTTTTTCGGTGTCGCTGGGCTCAAATGTGACTCCACGTAAAGCCCCTCATCGTTACAAGTTATTTTGGTGGTCATTTTCCCTGCAGTGCTCGAAACTCTGCCATTAACTTTAAATAAATCCATGGGAGCTCCTTACACCAACACCACGCGCAAACACGTCAAACGCGGCAAGCCGACCAAGCTCCAACAGCGTGTTAAGCTGACGGTCTATTTGAGCGCGATCGCCATATCACTCGCCGCGATCGCGACCATCGTGCACTTCGTTCGCTCCGAGGACGAGCACACGGCCATAATCAAACTCCCCCATGGCAGCCTTAGCGACCTCACCCAAATCAAAACCTTTACGCAGACCTACCTCACGGTGAATTGCAATGCGGCGCTGCTGGATAACACACAGACTATCCGTGTATCAGGCCACCTAGTAAACGGCGACAATCGCCAAGCCTTTTCTCTGATCAAAAAGCGCCCCGACCAAATGTTATTCACCATCGATCGCGGCTCGCATGAATCAACCTACGGCGTGAGCGGCGATACCGTCTGGCGACGCATACGCGCACCGCAGCATGACGATCTCTTCGCCCTGATCGAGGGGCAAGAAGCCGATGCGTGGCTAGATCAACGGCGCTTCTTCGACCGCATCATCAGCGCCAGCCTAGGCGAGGGACGCATCACTGCGATCGAAGCCTCTAGCTGGACAGGCGCCGACTGCCTAAAAGTCAGTACACTGAGCGCCGACGGTGCAGCGGTCGACATACTGGTCGATCCACGAACGATGCATCCCATCGTCGAGCTAGAACCGATTCCAGACGGAACCATCAAGCAGACCACATTCAGCGACTACCGTGACATTGATGGCATGTTCATTGCCTTCGACATGGTCTCCTCAGTCGAAGGCGAACAGCAAGGTCGCATCATTATAGATAAGGCATCAATCAACAGTGGCGTACTCTCCACGCTGTTTGATCTGCCTGAATCGCTGATCTCGAACGAATGAGGCCGCACCTGTCAGCGCCAAGCGCTCGCGGTAAAAAGTAAGTCTGGCTAAGCGCCACAACTGCCTTTTTTATACCTTTTTCTTTTACTTGCCCCCGTCAGGCAACCAGTTCACACACCGGCGAGGCCAGTTCGGCAGACCTCGCGGACCAACTAGCCGCTACTCGCGCTCCGGACACTTTTACACTTTTAGACCATGCACGTAGACTGCCCATTCGAAAAAATCTACCCATCAGCGCTCAACCGCGATGCCGACTACTTCATGACCCACGCCTATAATGAGGCGATCGAAGCATGGAAAAAGGACGAAGTGCCGATCGGCGCAGTGATCGAATACAAGGGGCAGATCATCGCGTCTGCGCATAATCAGTCACGCTCTAGCAATGACCCCACCGCCCACGCCGAAATCCTTGCGATTTCGCAAGCGGCCAGCTTCATTGGTGATTGGCGACTCAACGAGTGCACGCTCTACGTCACCAAAGAGCCCTGCCCGATGTGCTCTGGCGCACTGGTCATTGCGCGCATTGGCAAGGTCTATTACGGCCTCCCTGATTTGCGCATGGGCTGCGTTGGCGGCGCGCTCGACCTCGGTGCTCTCCCCGATAGCAATCACAACTTCGAGTCTGTCAGCGGCATCCTGCAAGAGTTGAACCACGACATTTTGAAAGCCTTCTTCGAAAAAAAACGCCTAGCTAATAGTGCTAAAAAAGCGAACGCGCAGAAAGACAACACGCCACCGCCCGCAGGCGCGAGTCAGTGACCCGCAGAGTCGCAACCGCATCTTGCCGCTTTTTATCTGTTAGAACAAACGACTGGAAACCGCTTCAAAACTTAAAAAAGGGCACAACAAACAAAGCTGTCGTTTGACAGCGCTCTAAGATTCTCGCAACTTCTACCACTCTCTCCATTTAACTGAATAGAAAACAATACATACCATGGCTTACGAACTACCAGCACTTGACTACGCATACGATGCGCTCGAACCACGCATTGATGCACGCACGATGGAAATTCATCACAGCAAGCACCACAATGCATATATCACGAATGTGAATGCAGCGCTCGCTGGCACTGAGTTTGAAGGCAAATCCGTCTGCGAACTCATTTCAGATCTTTCCGTACTGCCCGAAACTATCCGCGGCGCAGTTCGCAACAACGGTGGTGGCCACGCCAACCATAGCTTCTTCTGGAAGGTGCTCAGTCCAACTGGCGGCGGTGCTCCTAAGGGTGAACTCGCAGCAGCAATCGACGCTGAGCTCGGTGGTTTTGACGCATTTAAGGACGCCTTCGCCAAAGCAGGCGCGACTCGTTTTGGCAGCGGTTGGGCATGGCTCGTCGTGCAAGCAGACGGCAGCCTCGCAGTGACATCGACTCCCAATCAAGACAGCCCATGCATGACGGGTGTCGCTGATGTTGAAGGCAAGCCAGTGATCGCGCTCGACGTATGGGAGCACGCTTACTACCTGAAGTATCAAAACATGCGCCCAAGCTACATCGCTGCATTCTGGGATGTCGTCGATTGGGACGTTGCCGAAGCAAACTACCAAAAAGCGAAAGCGTAAGTGCAGCACACTCGGTCGAACGACCGAGATAACTGACATTTCAAAAACAACTGCCGCCGAATATATTCGGCGGCTTTTTTGTGGACGACCATCGACGGCACAGACATTCCTACCTGTGAGCTTCACAGGACAGAAAGGACGAAGGTCTAGCGTAGATGACTGAGCAGTGTCTGTATCACGCTGTTACTATTTCTCCGCATCTCCACCCTTAAAACGCCACGCGAGGAGTCGGCTGACTTTTTGGCCTTGGCGCATTGGAATCACCTCGACTTGCTTGGCACCGCAATGGCTGAGAACTTGCTTCAACACGCGCAAGTGCTCCCGCTTTGAGACTAGACTAGTAAACCAGCCTACTTGTGGCGCGAACTCAACACTCTCACGAATCATCTGCGTAATAAACACCACTTCGCCACCGCGGCACCAGAGCTCGGCCTGCTGCCCACCGAAGTTTAACTTGGCTGGGCCATTCGCAGAACGTCCCTTAGTTAAATTCTTCTGTTTTCGTTGAGTGCCCGCCTGTGCCGCTGCCATCGAAGCATGAAAGGGTGGATTGCACAGCGTCAGATCAAAATAATTACCTTTGCGGATGATGCCTCTAAAAATCGAATTACGTTCCTGTTGTTGGACCACCTTCACCAACTTGCTCAAGCATGGATTCGACTCGACGATCAGCCGAGCAGTCTTCACCGAGACTGGGTCGATATCGGTCGCGACAAATTTCCAGCCATAGCTCTGGCTACCAATAATAGGATATATGCAATTCGCACCTGTGCCAATATCGAGCACCCGCACCTGTTTGCCCCTTGGCACCGGGCCTGCCTCTGCCAAGAGATCTGCCACATAATGAATATAATCCGCCCGCCCCGGAATGGGAGGACACAAATAGCCAGCGGGTATCATCCAATGCTTAATCTGGTAAGTTTGCGCTAGCAGTGCTTGGTTCAAACATCGCAACGCGGCGGGATCAGCAAATTCGATGGTCGGCTCGCCTGCAGGGTTTAGTCGCACATACGAATTCAGTTCCGCACACGCCACACACAAGGCGCTGAAGTCATAGCGCCCCTGATGCGGGTTGCGCGGGTGTAACAAGCCCGGCGGCGGTGTATTTGGTTTCGGCTTAGGCATCGTCAGTGGTTTTCAAATAGAGCACATCGGCCATCGCAGTGCTGTGCCACGCTAAAAATTAGAACTAGAGGAGTGTGGGCGACCCGCCCACGGCCATACCACAACAAAGTCGGGTCGCTCACGCTTCGTTATCACAGGTAAATACAGCCCCCTCCATCCGCCCCTTATTGTTTAATAAGGTGGTTGATTCTCCCCGCATTCTTTATAAATAAACAAGACTTCAACTTCCCCAAAACATCCCCCCACATATATGCGTTCGGAAATCCACTGGCTTCTCCATTTCTGCCTAGAAAATCAACTACTCACCGAGGGCCAAGTTCATGGCATAGTATCTAACCTTGCCCCAAGCACAGACGTGCATGCCTGCGCCAAGCTACTTGCAAACTCTGGTTGGATTGCAGACACCGCCTTTCTTGATAGTGCCATCGAGGCCTCGATTAACAATACGCAGGATGGCTTTGAACTGCCGGTGCTGCCTGGACTATCGTCCGCAGGCACCCAAAGTAACGTCGAAGGGTTCCCCGACTTCTCGACCTTTAATCAGCTGAACGACGATGAGCTCCGAGCAGCCATTCGTATGCTCTTCACCCAATGTCAAAAAATAGGCGCGAGCGACCTGCACCTTACCGGAGGTGCCCGCCCACGGATACGTCATCATCGGCGCATCGTCTACCTAAGCAATGCACCACTCGCAGATGCCCTAGCCAGACGAATCAACTACCTACCCCTCACTCCTGAGCAGCGGCAGCGATTCGAAACTGATTGGGACTTGGACTATGCCTTGACTGTCGATGATGAAACTGCGGGCTTTAAAATGCGTTTCCGCGCCAACTTGATGGAGCAAAAAAAAGGCATCTCTGGCGTCTATCGAATCGTGACGGATCACTTAATGAGCCTGGAGGAGCTCGGATTTCCGAATGCAGACAACATTCGCAAACTACTTAATTACCACAATGGTATTATCCTGGTAACTGGCCCAGTCGGCAGCGGCAAAACCACGACACTTGCCAGCCTCGTTAACGAACTGAACCAAACGCGCCAGGATCACATCATCACTGTGGAAGATCCTATCGAAGTGATGCAGCATTCAGTTAACAGCATCGTCACTCAGCGGCAAGTCGGCAAACATACCGAGTCCTTTAAGTCCGCCTTGAAATCCGCCCTACGCGAAGATCCTGACATTATCGTTATTGGTGAAATGCGTGACCTAGAAACAATCGAGATGGCAGTCACTGCGGCAGAAACAGGCCACCTCGTGATTGCGACCATGCACACCCGCGATGCCGCATCCACATTGAACCGGATGCTCGACGTATTTCCACCCAGCCAGCAAAACCAAATCCGTGCAATGACTGCCGGTTCCCTGCGTGGCATCGTCTGTCAGCGCCTCATTCCCAGCGTGGATGACGAAGTCGTGCTCGCCTGCGAACTGCTAGTCAACACCACCGCGGTGGCCAACATCATTCGCGATGCGAAAGAGACCGGCCTAGAAAATGCCATGCAATCCGGCAAGCAACTCGGCATGCTCACCATGAACGATTCCGTGCAAGCACTGCTCGACCAAGGCAAGATCACTGCCGAAGTCGCCGCTGAGAATATGTTTAATGCGGAAAGTAACGTCTAGCCTCCTCCCCCTCCCCGAAAAAGAGAATTTGATCGATGAACGAACTGGATACACTGCTAACTGACATGCTCGCCAAAGGAGGCTCCGATCTCCACCTCGCCGTCGACTCGCCGCCAAAGACACGAATCGATGGCGTCATCCATCTGCTCAACGAGCAACCGATCGGCGCACGCGAAATGGAAGCGCTACTCAAAGAAGTCACTCCGGCTCATCGCTGGGAGACCTTCACCCAAACAGGCGATGTTGACCTCGCGCATGAGATACCAGGAAAAGCGCGCTTCCGCATGAACCTGTTTAAAAACAGCTGGGGCATGGCCTCCGTCCTGCGCCAGATTCCGTCGCGAATTGCGAGCATCGACGAGCTCGACTTACCCGTCGCATTGAAGGCGATCGCCACTTACCAAAACGGCTTGGTGCTCGTCACGGGGCCGACTGGCAATGGCAAGTCAACGACACTTGCG
>JABJQI010000170.1 GCA_018663485.1 Opitutia bacterium | reverse complement strand
GTCGAAATAAGTCAGCACGCCAATAGTTTATGCCTAAAAATAAGTGACGACGGCCAATCGTTTGAAGTACTAAACCACACACTCGCACCCGGGGATGAGAGCCTCGGGCTACTCGCGATGAGGGATCAAGTCGAGCTAGTCGGCGGCCAATTAAAGATTCTGTCCACCCCCGAAAAAGGCACCACAATCCTAGCACATATCCCGCTGGAAAAAACTGCCTAAAATACCCTCGTAAGATCAAACTAATCGAGCAGACGAATCTCCACCATCAGATCATGCGCGATCGCTTCGAGTTTCGACTGAATCACATCGCGATCCACATCGACTCCAGCAGCTAAACGAGCTCGCGCTTCAAACAGTAATCCTCCCGATTCGGGAGCATTAGTAGTCTTAGTGCTAAGCTCCTCGACGTTCACGTCTGCCGCAGCCAAAGCTTTAAAGACATCCCGCACGATGCCAGGATGATCGCTGCCCAGCACCTCCAAATCAAACAAACGGATCGACTGCGGAGCTTCACGTGCACCCACGGCAATCATCACGTCCAGGTCCGAGATCGTGCGCAAGGCAGCCTCCAGTTCCTGCTGCGCAGCGCCAGAGACACTCACTTCAAGTAGGCCGACGAAGCGACCCGCCAGATGGGCCATGCGGCAATGCTCCCAGTTGCCACCATGTGTAGTAACTACCTCCGCAAGCTGCTCGACCAATCCCGCGCGATCCTTACCGCTAATCGTCAAAACTAATACCGTTTCCATCGCTCAAACACTATGCGCCGAACGAGGAATCGCAAGCACAAGTGCTTCGCGCTTGAGTATGAAAGTGAGAAAGTAAAAAGTGTGAATGTCTAACTGTAACACTTTCCGCCCCCCCGCCCTTAAACCTGACGTCTCCAGCTCTCAGCCCTCAAGTCTCAGCTCTCAGCTCTCAGCTCTGTTCCTTCACTTGCCCAAAGGGCACCCAGTTCAGTCACCCCTTGGGTCTTCGCGATGCTACGCCCGCACGAGCCGGGGCCAGCTCGGCAGACCTCTCTGACCATCTTCGCGCGACTCGCGCTACGTCCCATGTGCCGTAAGCACTTCCGCGAAGCGATGGCGTAGCGACGGCAAAGCCGTCGTATGAAAGTGCAAACGTATAAAAGTCGAAAAGTTTACCTTCCAACTTTGCCACCTTTATACATTCATACTCCACATGAATGAATATGCACTTCTCGACAGTGGCCACGGCCGAAAACTCGAACGCTTTGGCAAGATCACCCTCGATCGCCCCTGCGCTCAAGCCGTGTGGAATCCTGCCAACCCGCAGCTCTGGAAGTCGGCCGACGCGTTTTTCACCCGTAAAGACGGCCTACAGTGGCGCGGCCGCGACAAGCTCCCCGAATCTTGGAGAGCGACTGTCAATGACGTCACGCTGAAACTTTCCACCACCGACTTCGGGCACCTCGGCGTGTTTCCCGAAACCCGTGCGATGTGGAGCTGGATCACCAAGACCCTCGCCGACGAAGCGCCCAAGCGTAAAGAGCCGCTCAAATTCCTTAATCTTTTCGCATATTCAGGTGGCGCGACGCTCGCGGGCGCCAAGGGCGGCGCACACTGCTGCCACGTCGATGCCTCCAAGGGTATGGTCCAATGGGCACGTGAGAATGCAAAAATCAACGGCCTCACCGACCATCCGATCCGCTGGATCGTCGACGACGTGAATAAATTCCTCACCCGCGAGATCAAGCGCGGCAACCGCTACGACGGCATCCTGCTCGATCCACCTTCGTTCGGACGCGGCAAGGGAGGCGAGCTCTACAAAATCGAGCACGCCCTGCTTGAAACATTAAAGCTCGTTAAAAGCGTGCTCACCGACCGTCCTTGCTTTGTATATCTAACCAGTCACACCCCGGGGTTCACTCCGATTGTATTGGATAACCTACTACAACAATTGCTCCCCGGCGGCAAAACTCAGTGCGGCGAAATGCTCCTCACAGGCGAAGGCAATACCTTCCCCGTGCCCAGCGGCACATGGTCACGCTGGATAGCGAAGTGAGTCAATAGTTCTCACCCTGTCGCACTGCCGACGCAAATACAGGCTGCTTAATGATGCGACGCCTCGGCAGAGCCTGACGGAATATGAATATTCTCGACCATGTCCTGCACTTCCTGCGGTGGTTCCGGAGTGAACGCACTGACTAAGAACGCGACGCCGAAGTTGATCAACATGCCTACGAAGCCGATCCCCTCAGGAGAGATCCCGAGGAAATATTGATCCGCATGACCGTCAAGGAATTGGAAGTAAACAATATAGCCGATCGTAAACGAAATACCGCAGAGCATCCCAGCAATCGCGCCTTCACGATTCATGCGTTTTGAGAAGATCCCAATCAACAAAGTCGGAAAGAAAGAAGAGGCCGCGAGGCCGAAAGCGAATGCCACAGTCTTCGCGATAAACGCTGACGGCGGATTAATGCCAAAATACGCCGCCACTACTAGCGCAATAAATGATGCGAACCGCGCGTAGCGTACTTCTTCCCGATCACTCAGATCTGGCTTGATAATCTTCTTCATCAAATCGTGTGAGATCGAAGTCGAAAGCACTAGCAGCAAGCCTGCCGCGGTCGAGAGTGCCGCGGCTATACAGCCTGCCATTAGCAACGAAATCACCCACATCGGCAACCCTGCCATGTGCGGGTTCGCCATCACCATAATATCATTACCAAACCACAACTCGTTCGGGTTGGAGTTGTCTCCTTTATTAGCCAGCAGGCGTTGACCGAGCGAACCGATACGCTGCTCCTCTGGCGCGTCATAGACCGGATACGCCGGCGCCTTACCTTGAAAAACACTGTTCGAGCCGATCTCGGATTTTGCCGGCCCAAAATATTGGATTACACCATCGTTGTTCTTATCGACCCAAGCCATCTGACCAGTTGCCTCGAAATCTTTAAACCATGCAGGCGCTTCCGTATAGCTGGTCTGGTGCAGGTTGTTGATCAGGTTGACGCGCGAGAACGCACCAATTGCGGGTGCCGTGAGATAAATCACTGCAATAAACAGCAGCGTCCAACAAGCCGACTTACGCACGGCGCCGACATTCTTAACCGTGAAGAAGCGTACGATCACGTGCGGCAAACCCGCCGTGCCACACATCAGTGCCGCAGTGATGCAAAACATGTTTATCTTCGAGAGCTTACCGGCGGTGAATTCCTGAAAGCCAAGTTCGAGATTGATATTATTGAGCTTCTCAAAAAACGGAATGACCTCAGCATCGGCAGTATAGTTACCGATCAATCCAAGCTGCGGAATTACATTCCCCGTCAACGCCATCGCAATAAAGATCGCAGGAATCGTATAGGCAAAAGCCATCACACAGTATTGAGCGACCTGCGTATAGGTAATGCCCTTCATACCGCCTAGACCCGCGTAGAAAAACACGATCGACGCGCCAGCCAGTACACCGGCTGGAATCCCAATCCCGAATAGCTGCGAAAACACCACACCCACGCCACGCATTTGGCCCATGATGTAAGTCATGCAAATAAAGATCGCGCAAATCACCGCCACGCCGCGCGCCAGCTTTGAATAATAACGGTCACCGATAAAATCAGGCACGGTCGCCTTGCCAAATTTACGTAGGTAAGGAACCATTAGAATAGTCAACAAGACGAAGCCACCGGTCCAACCCATCAAGAAGCGCGACGCATCATAGCCGCTCAGAGCGACCGTGCCTGCCATCGAGATGAACGTCGCAGCCGACATCCAGTCCGCCGCAGTGGCCATACCATTGGCGAGTGGTGACACGCCACCGCCGGCCGTATAATATTCCTTGGTCGAACCGGCCCGCGATTTAACCGCGATGCCAATGTAAATGGCAAAAGAGATACCGATAAAAATGAAATTTAGGTGATCTTGCGTCATTGTATGTATCCGCGTTATTTGTGTTCAGTATAGCCGTGCTTGGCGTCGAGACGGTTCATCAAGAACGCATACACCAACAACAATAAGACGAAACAGATGATCGCGCCTTGCTGCGCCATCCAGAACCCGAACGGTGCGTTGCCGACTTGTGGCGCATTGGCATCTAGCCATTCACGAAAAATGATTCCGCAGCCGAAGCTTACAGTGAACCATACGGACAACAGACCTAAAACAATTTTGAGGCACGCCTGCCGGTGGACTCGAGGATGATCAATTTTCATAATTTGAGGGGTAGAGGTAATTAATAAAACTGCACGAATCTATAACCTAGCCCCGCCTTGCAATGCAAGAAGGGATACAGAAAAGATACATACTAACATTCTGAACGACTGCGGCAGAGCGCCGTGCTGAACTCTGAATGGTGTCGCGGCAGCCTACCGACACGCTGCACAGGCTCCGACCGTATCTTAGTCCAACGTCACTTCATTGGCCCAAATGTCTTCAAGCTTCTGACGGCGGCGGATCACATGTGGCACCTTTGCCGCATCAAGCATAATTTCAGCTGCTTCGGGATACGAGTTATAGTGCTTGGTCGACATCGCCGCACAATACGCACCCGCGCCATCAATCACACACAAATCGCCGATCTGACACAGCGGCAATGCACGTGTCGCCAATAATTCAGGATCTCCGGGTGCAGGCGTCAGAATATCGCCTGATTCGCAACAATGCCCAGCGATCACATAAGCGCGCGTTTCGCCTGCGACCTCGGGCTGGAGGATGTAGATCGGATGCTGTGCACCATAAATCGACGGACGTAGAATCTCTGTCATACCGGTATCGAGTTTTAAAAAATCATAGCCATCCGCACCGGTGCTGACTACGTCCTGCACGGTAGACAACACCGCACAGGTGTTTGCCAACAAATATGTGCCTGGCTCAATTTCCAAACGAATCTCGCGACCCGTGGCCTGGGCAAATTCGCGGAACATTTCCGCCACAGGCGCCCCGCACTCCTGCAGATCTGTGCCGACTTCGCTCTCCATGCGCGCGACCTTGTAGCCGCCACCAAGATTGAGCGCCACCACGTCAGGGAACTGGCGCACCAGATCCAGACTCATGCCAGAAATCTTTTGCCACACCGCGGGATCACTGCCCGAACCGATGTGCGTATGAATACGAATCACCTGCAAGCCATATTGAAGCACAATAGCCTGCACCTGATCAATCCATTCATGCCAGATGCCGAAGCTCGAAGCAGGGCCACCGACATTGGTGCGGTTGTTGCCACCTGAGCCAGAACCAGGATTAAAGCGCAGACCGATCGTCTTCCCAGGGCAGGCTTGGCCAAAACGCTCCAACTGATTCAAGGAGCAGGCATTGATCTCAACTCCCAGCTCGTAAAGTTCTGCAAAATCAGTCGGCAACTCCTGGGTACTCAGACTGATATTCGCTGCTGGCACGCCAGCGGCAATGGCACGACGCACCTCATGCCCCGAGCTAGCGTCAATCTGTAGACCCGCCTGATTGAAAATTTTAAGTATCGCGGCATTCGGCGATGCCTTCATCGCATAGCGCGCGGTCAAGCCAAAGGCATTCGGAAATGCCAGTACCGCGGCGGCATTCGCTTTCAAAGTTGCCATGTCATACACATACACGGGCGTGCCGAAGTCGTCCGCGATTGTGCGTGCGCTAGTGTAATCAAGAAATCTGGGCTGCGATAAGTTGGCCATGCCGAAGAAGCAAAGACGGTTCACGCGCGCTGGCAAGCGTGATGTCTCAAATCCGTCACCCCGCCTTTTGTATTTGCCGGCCACTTTTCGTCGCTTCCCTCTTGCACTCGAAACAGTTCAAGATTGTTGTTTGAAAGCATGTTGATTCTTCTATCCCCCGCAAAGTCTCTCGACTATCAAGCCCCGCTACTCACTAACAAAGCGACGCAACCACGTCTGGCTGCGCATTCTGCTGAATTGATTAACCAGCTGAAGACCCTCAGCCCTGAAGCGGTCGGCACGCTGATGCACATTAGCCCCAAACTCGCAGAGCTGAACCATGCACGCTACCAAAACTACCAGCCAAGCTTCACCTCAGCAAATAGCCGCCAAGCGATTCTGGCATTTACGGGCGACGTCTATCAAGGCATGGCACTTGCCGAGTGGTCGACCGACGATTTCGCTGCTGCGCAACAACAAATCCGTATTCTATCTGGACTCTACGGCGTGCTACGCCCGCTGGACCGCATGCAGCCCTATCGCCTAGAGATGGGTACGAAGTTCGAAAATACCCGTGGCGACAATCTCTACCAATTCTGGGGGTCGACCATCACCGAACTCCTGAACAAAGATCTTGAGGCCTCTGCTTCCGACCTGGTCGTCAACCTCGCCTCGAATGAATACTTCTCGTCTGTTAAGCTCAAGGAGCTCAATGGACAGCTCATCACTCCCGTCTTTAAGGATGCAAAGAACGGCACCTTCAAAATCATTTCGTTTTATGCGAAAAAAGCCCGCGGCATGATGGCTGACTACATCGTCCGGAACAAAGTGAAGTCCGTCGCAGGCTTGAAGGCGTTTAATTCCCACGGCTATCAATTCGACGCTGAGGCTTCGGAAGGCAACACGATCGTGTTCCTGCGTGCGGAACAAAAGTAAGGCGGGTGGGCGACCCGCCCGCCGCACATCTCGCAACGAGGGCGAGTCGCCCTCCCGCCTTTCAAAATAAGGTGCTGCCCCCCACTCCGACCATCCGGATTTCGCAGTTGCCCGAGTTATTCGAGCCACTAGGCTTAGCGATCAAATGGGAAAAGACGCAGCCGAACCGACCGAGCCTTCAATCGAAGCCGAAACCCAGCAACCACCAGTCCTGCCAGCGACTGAGGTCAAGGCCGACCACACCGTCGGCATGCTGTGTCACTTATTAAGCTTAACCCTACTAATCGGCGTGCCGCTCGGCAATATTCTTGGCCCTCTCATCGTCTGGCTCATCAAGCGCGATGAGGACCCATTCGTCGATCTCTGCGGCAAGGAGTCACTCAACTTCCAGATCTCGATGACGATCTACATGATGATCGCCGGAATCTTAATCTTTTTCATCATCGGCCTATTTATGATCCCCGCCTTGATGATTCTAAACATCGTTTGCACCATCATAGCCGCGATTAAAGCGAGCAAAGGCACCAGCTACACTTACCCATTGTCTATCCATTTCATTAAATAAATTGAATCGCATGCATCGCAGTCGGTTTAAAGTAACCAACGTAAAGATTCAATGGAGTAGAACTTTGTGTATCGCACTATTCTTGGCCATAGCACGCCCGCACGCCGGCGACTACTGCCTCTGCATACTGCAGTAGAATATCATCTTCGGCGAGTACTCGGCCCGCGGCTCGATTCGCCAACGCCGACTGTAGCCGACCATACGCGCCGACACTATTCGATATATAAGGCTCCAACAGCACCGTTGGACACTCCGCCATGCGTAGTAATAATAGATTGCGTGCAAATAAATAGGGCTGCTGCGAACTCAATAAAATCGCGTTATTCCTCCGATACCTAGCTGCTGGTAGCTCGGTCGCCTCGGCCAATGCGGTCGCCAACGCGCCGCCTAGCAACAGCTCTGCAGGACCACTGCCATTCGTCAGCTTTACAGCCAATTGCTCCAGCTGGTTCTCGGCCTGCAGTTCCTCATTACTCAAACAGCCAAAAATTAGCACGTGTAGATTATTTGCATTTACCAGTCGAAGCATCGCATTGCCGTTCTCGCTTGCCTCACTTACATTTTCAGTGGGCCAAGCCGCCGCATTAATATGCAAGGAAATCAGCGCATCCGGCTGAACCTCTTGATTCACTGATCGGGCTCGTTCCATCAAGTCTCCCTTTACAATTGATAAATGAACCGCCCGCGCTCGGATCGCACGGCCATACACCCAGAGGGCAGATAGCGAGGACTCATTCGGCAATGAGATCTGCTCTGCAGCCAATTCCAAATAATCCAATGGGTTGTTTGGATTAACCCGCGCCGCCTCTTCCCGCAGCAGTGTGACCTTGGCGCCAAGCGCCATCAATTTCGCTCGAGCAAGCTGCGCCACTGCGAGAACCAACTCCCCCTCGCGCACATAGAAATCATCTTCGGCGATTCGGAACTGTCGACCTTCAGCGGCGGCCCATTGCCCGCCGATGTGCCCAGGATCCAACCCGATATGCAATCCAGCTAAAGGCAAATCACCATCGCCACGCTGCAACGCAATCTCCTCTGCCGTACGCCAATAGCGCGACTCCGACCGTTGTGTCAGCGCATCTACATCCACTATCGACTGCCAGTTCGCGTACGGTGCATAACGCGTGGTCAGCTCAGATGCCAACATAGTTGCTTGCTCAGCCGATAGCGACGCTACCAATCCGACACCAAATAAATAACCCACGATAACCCGCATTAACATGCTGCCAGACAGAACCAATCTGCCCCAACAGACAACCCAGCATTCACAAAATCTGATTTGTGGCGTCGTTGCTCAACGGCCTTAACATGAACGAGTCGCCCACACTCCTTTGGTCGTTGCTAGCAACGACAGCAGACACACACACCGCTATACAGTCAGTCGATCCATCATTGTCTTAAAATCTGCCGGCAGCGGAGCAACAAATTCCATTTCCTCGTCTCGCTCGGGATGTTGTACATGCAACTCAGTCGAGTGAAGCATGATACGTGGCACATCGATCCCTCTTAAACGACTCGGCTTATAGCCATAAGTCGTATCGCCCAACAGTGGATGATTCATGCCACTCATGTGCACGCGGATCTGGTGCGTGCGTCCAGTGTGGATCACACAACTAACTAGCGCAACCTGGCCGCCAAAACTATGCTCGACTGACCAATCAGTCTTGGCCTCTTTACCCATAGCCATAATCGCCATACGCGTGCGCACCACGCTATGTCGCCCAATCGGGCCATCGCAGGTACCAGCCGTTTTACGCGGCGTCCCAAGCACCAGCGCCGTGTAGCGTTTATACGTTTCACGCGCGCTAAAAGATGCGACTAACCTATGATGCGCTCGATCAGTCTTCGCTGCCACGATCAAGCCAGTCGTCTCCTTGTCTAATCGATGCACGATACCTGGCCGATCTGGCGCGCCGATACTACTCAAGTTACCATTGGTATGGTGCAATAACGCATGTACCAAAGTATCTTCACCCGTGCCAGTGCCAGGATGGGTGACCATGCCCGAAGGCTTGTTAACCACCACGATCGATTCATCTTCGTAAATAATACTGAGTGGAATATCGATCGGCTTCGGCCCTTCGCCCAAAACTACTTCTTCAAGTACTGCGCGCAACACGCCAGGTCGATTTACCTTGAAGCGTTTATCAATAATCGCGCCATCAAAAGTCACTAGCTCCGCCTCAAAAGCCTTCTGAAATCGAACACGACTAATGTCGTCAAACTCTGCGGAGAAAATCTTATCCGCACGTCCGGACTTAACACCTTTAGGCACAGTAAATTCAATGATACGATCAGGCATTCCGAACAATGACCCGACTGCTGATCAGTTTGCGAGCCTACATTCGCTTCTTCAACAGTAATCACCCTAGAAACACCTTCGCTAATCCGCGACTCTGACAATTCAACCCAAAGTTCACTCTAGCCGACCCCGACTTCGACCCTCACCTCTTGGGATCAAGCCGAGGCAAGCGTCAATCCACGCGCGATTTCGCAATCTCTAGCAATCTGCAACTTTAACGCATCTACGGATGCAAATTTCTGTTCGGACCGAATAAAGCGGAGCCACTCGACCTCGATCGAGTCACCACAATCCAACTTGGTATCCTCCAGCGCATGCACCTCCAACGCCGGCAATTGCTCTGCCTCAGCCACTGTCGGCTTGACGCCATAATTCGCCACTGCAAATGCCCATGGCTGATCTGCCGCTCCCCGAAAGCGCACATGGTAAACACCAAAGCACGGCCGACACTCAGGATCCCATGGCAGATTCAAAGTCGGGAAACCAATCTGACGCCCCAATTTAGCGCCACCTACGACTTGCCCATTTGAACAATAATTGTAGCCGAACAAATCATTCACAGATCTGATCTGCCCAGACACAAGATCCTGCCGAATACGCGTGCTACTAATGGGTTCTCCATTGTGTTTAATGCGTTGCACGCTAAACACGCCAAGCCCAAGCTCATTGCCAGACTCGATCAAAGTTGAGATACTACCAGAACGCTTCTTACCGAATCGAAAATTCTCGCCGACGTAGATTGATTTCAACGCGGGCAAAGTCGCTTTCAAATCTCTTAAAAAGTCCTCCGCGGAAATGGATGCGAACGCACGATCAAAGTGCTTCTGGATCACAACATCCACGCCAACAGTATGTAGCATCGAGATCTTTAACTCGATCGGCATCATTAACAGCGTCGGCGCATCTGGACGAAACAATCGACTAGGGTGTGGATCAAATGTCAGCACCCCACTCACCCCTCCCGATCGCTGCGCCGAAAAAACCGCCGATTCAATCACCGCCTTATGGCCGAGATGCACCCCATCAAATACACCAATAGCTAAGTGTAACTCACCGACTAGGCCAGCCAGTTCCTCAAAGCGTTCGACGTGAGCGGGAAATTGCATCATAGGAAAATTAAGAAAATGGCCTCACAGCGCAAGCGCTCAAATATCGGCAAAGGGGAGAGGGCGAATAGCCCTCATTTACACCAATTTGGGCGGGTCGACCACACTCTTCTCTACATCGCGACACTTGGCACTGCTTGATTCACAGGAACCAACTTAGTACGCAATTCCGAAGGAGCCATATTTTCGATTTCTTCCAATGTATTCGCATCTTCGATACGAAACTTTCCAACTTGCGTGCGACGCAGGGCAGATAAGTGACCACCACAACCGAGACGCTCACCCAGATCATGCGCGAGTGTACGGATGTAGGTGCCCTTACTACTACCGACAATCACGGACACTTCAGGAAGATTGAAATTCAGAATATCATAGCGACTGACATGAATCACGCGCGCTTCACGTTCAATTGTCTTACCTTGGCGTGCTAGCTTGTAGAGCTTCTGCCCATTGACTTTCTTCGCGGAAAACATTGGCGGCGTCTGGTATTGATCGCCCATAAAGGTCGCCATTACTTTTTCAACATCCGCTTGTGTCAGCACAGGCACAGGCTTCGTCTCAACAATCTCGCCATCGGCATCCTGCGAATCCGTGGCTTCGCCGAGCTTCACGGTACCGGTGTACTCCTTATCCATGCTCATTAAAAACTGAGAGACCTTAGTCGCCTTCCCAACGAGAATCAGCAACAGACCAGTCGCCATTGGATCGAGTGTGCCTGCATGCCCAATCTTTTTGATACGAAAAACACGGCGCATACGCGCAACGATATCGTGGGAAGTCATGCCCTGCGGCTTATCGACGAGTAATACGCCAATTGGATCATCATTCGTTTGTTGAGACATAATAAAAAAATTACTCCTATTTAAAACCTAAGCTCACCCACATTCCAGAACTGGAGATTAGGAATAAGACTATCAGTAAGACGGGAATCACCCTGCTTGTCCGAGGGCTTCGAGATGCTTGCCTAGTGCTTCCATCAATTGTGGATAGAATTCTTTGATCGAACTGTTTTCGACATTCAACCCCGCGGCACAGGCGTGACCGCCGCCATTGAAAAGTTTTGCGACTTGATCGACTCGATAGAATGGGTTCTTCGCTCGCAAGCTGCCCTTTAATGCCCCATCGCGATCCTCAATTAAGACACCAATATCGACGCCAACAATTGATCGTGCATAATCAACCAAACCTTCGGAATCGTCGATGGTCGCGCCAGTTTCTGCGTAGACGCCATTCTCGATCAAACCCACGCAGACACGGTTATCAAATTCCATGCTGAGTGAGTTCAAGAAGTTCTGCAGCAGTTTGATCTTCTCGAAAGTCTCGCACTCGTAGAGTTCGTGCGCTGCGACCGATGGCTGCGCACCATATTCGCAGAGTCGGCGTGCGATTTCGAATGTTTCGGGCGTAGTCGAAGGAAAACGGAATTGTCCTGTATCAGTCGCAATCCCTACATACAAGGCCTGTGCGGTCACTGCATCGATCTCGTAACCCAGATCCATGTAAAAGCCAGCAAGGATCTCCGCAGTCGCACATGCCGTGGCAATGATTAGATTCTCCTGTGCATACGCCTTGTTTGAAATGTGGTGATCCACATTCAACGCCACTTCAGGGAACAGCTCGATCAAGCGCTCGCCGATACGCTTTTTGTCGGCGCAGTCTACCGTGACTGCGACATGACCGTCGAACTGAAAATCTGCTGCGAGCATTAAGGGCGTATCACCGACAAATGCCTGTAGTGTCGTAGGCACTTCATCGCGATTGAGGCCGACTGCGTCGATGCCTAAGCTTTTTAAGACACGAACCACGGCAACGATCGAGCCAATGCAATCACCGTCGGGACGCAAATGACCACACACCGCAACCTTCTTGCCTTTAAGTTGTTCAACGCTCGCCGCAAATAACGGACTCTCGTTCGGATAGAATTCAGCTTTTTTCATTTTCGTTATCTAGTTGATCTAATAGGTCCAAGATGCCTGCTCCCCGCTCCATCGACGGATCATACATATAATCGAAACGGGGGAAATATTTGAGCGTCACACGTGCCATCACGCGTTGGCGTAGCTCTTTGCCAATACGCTTGAAGAATGCTTGAGCCAGCTTAATTTCCTTTTCTTCGCCCATCACGGCATAGAAGATTTTACACTGGCGCAGATCAGGCGATGTATCGACATCGCTGATCGTAATTTTTACGGATTCTGCACCACCATAGTAGCGGCGCAATTGCTCTCCAATTTCACGCTGGAGGAGCTCGTTAACACGAGAAATACGTTTTGACATAATTTAAAGGGATGGGACCTATTCAAAAAAAACGGCGACGCGCGAATTCGCACGCCGCCGAATAAAACTAACTATCGCAGAGTTGGGCGGATCTCCACGACCTCGAAGCATTCGATGACGTCGCCTTCTTCGTAATCGTCGTAACCATCCACATTAATACCACATTCGAAGCCAGCGCGGACTTCTTTAACGTCGTCCTTGAAGCGTTTAAGTGTATCAATCTTGCTTTCGTGAATGACTTCGCCGTTGCGCAGTAAGCGTGCCTTGCGGTTGCGATTGATCGTGCCTTCCGTTACCATACAGCCAGCAACAGCGCGGTTCTTGCCCATACTGAAGACTTGGCGAATCTCGGCAGCACCGAGCTTCTTCTCGCTCAATTCCGGCTCGAGTAACTCAGCCATACATTCTTCGACTTGGTCAAGCAGTTCGTAAATAATATCATGCTGGATGATGCGCACATCGTGATGCTTCGCTTGGCTCTGAACGCCATTGTCAAGACGCACATTAAAGCCAACGATCGTGACATTAGTTTCACCCGCACTAGCCAGTGCAATATCGTTCTTACTGATGTGTCCAACACCATGACTGATGACGCGGATGTCGACCTTATCACTCTCGATCTGCTTAATGCTGTTGACCAATGCCTCGGTCGAACCGTGCACATCAGACTTAACGATCACACTTAGACAGGCCTTCTTTTGCTGCGCGATCGCGGCAAATAGATCTTCAATGCTGACGGCGCCTTCCTTCTTCGCAGATTGCTCCGGAGCCACGTTTTCTTCTCGCTTACGCTCGGTGGTCGCCTCAGCAGCAGCTTTCTTGGCGGTCTTCTCGTTTTTCACAGAAGTAAAAGTGTTACCACCACTTGGCACTTGCGACCAACCGATAACCTTCACTGGAGTCGATGGAGGCGCTTCTTTGAGCAGCTTGCCATTCTCATCTTCCATAGACTTCACCTTACAATAAGCTTCACCGCAGATCAGTGCATCGCCTTTCTTCAGAGTGCCGCGTTCGACAATGACAGATGCAGTGGCACCACGACCTTCTTCCAATTGGGCTTCAATGATTGTTCCGGATGCCGAGCAATCTGGATTTGCTTGAAGCTCCAAAACTTCTGTTTGCAAAAGGATCATATCGAGCAAATCGTCGATGTTAGTGCCCTTCAATGCGGAAACTTCCACTGCAATGGTTTCACCGCCCCAGTCCTCTGGTGCGATGCCCTTTTCTTGCATCTGTTGCTTCACGCGGTCGACATTCGCCCCCTTCGCATCGACCTTATTGATCGCAACGATGATGGAATTGTTGGCTTCCTTAGCAAAGCGTAGTGCCTCTTCGGTCTGCGGTTTAAACGCATCGTCGGCAGCGATCACAAGTATCGCTACGTCGGTGACGTTTGCACCACGTTCACGCATGAGCGAGAAAGCAGCGTGACCTGGAGTGTCAAGGAAAGTAATCTTCTGATCCTTGTGTTCGATCTGGTAAGCACCGATATGCTGAGTAATACCACCCGCTTCACCCGCAGTGACATTGGCCTTACGAATGGTGTCGAGCAGTGTGGTCTTGCCATGATCCACGTGACCGAGAATACACACAACGGGCGGACGCGGCTTGAGGTAACGAGGATCATCGTCTGCGATCTTAGCAACTTTTTTCTTTTCAGCGACCTCCGCTTGAGTCTCACCACGGTGGTGGATCTCAAGCTTAAAGCCATGGCGTTTCGCAATCTGGATCGCGATCGGCTCTTCGATGGTTTGATTCATCGAAGCGAAAATGCCCATTTCCATGAGCTCAGAAATTAACTTGAAGGGCTTAACTTCGATCTCAGTCGCGAAATCGCGCACCACAATCGGAGGCTTGGCGTGGATGATGCGCTCTGCCACTTCAACCACTTCAGCTTCTGCGTCGCCATCAACCGACGCTTCCGCATCTGTTGTTGCAGGAGCAGATTCGGCTTTCGCCGCGCCTACCGTCGGAGGCTTCGGTGGGCCAGGAGGCTTCGGCGCTGCTGCAACTGCAGGCTTGGCCGCAGGTGCTTTCGCAATTACAGGCTTAGCTGCAGCCGGTGCCTTAGGCTCTGGCGTCAACGGGCTCGCCACGATCGGTGCTTTGGCTCCCGTCGGTGCCGCTGGCTCAGCAGATTTAAGACCCGCAGGAGCCACTCCTGGTGGAGGTGATTTCGGACGCAGTGCCGTCGGTGGTCCTTTTGCACGAGGTGCACTCGGCGGTGCTTTACTCATCGGAGCTGGCTTTGGTGCAACTGCCACTGGCTTCGAAGCTGCTGCCTCGGGTGCCTTCGGCTTCGCTGCTTCAGCCGCAGCCTCACGCTCAAGCTTGATTTCGGCAGCGCTCTTGACGACGACGCCGTCTGGCAAGACCGGCCCTTTCGGGAGTTCCGCTGCGACAGGCGCATCGTCGGCAGGTGTGTCCTCAGCCTTATGCGTTGAGGCGAACTCTTCTACGAGGGATTCGGCGGATATATTATCGACGGTACTGGAAGCGCTTTTGACTTCGAACCCGCGACTACGGAGGAGCTCAATGAGCTCTTTATTCTCCATTCCGACTTGTTTGGAAAGCTGATGTATACGAACACTCATGGAAGAGTTATGACTTGATATCTGATAGATGGAGGAAGGCTTGGCGACTACTTGGATTATGCGTTTTGTTCCAGATATGCGGCAACTTTAGCCAGCACGTCGCTGGCTTCTTCTTCACTAAATTCTGCGTCGACAAGATCCCCAATGGATACACCTTCGAAGGCTTCGGGACTGATCAAGCCAATGGAAACAAGGCGTTCGCCAATCGCGGGCTCAATGCCAGGAATTAGGTTGATGCCCTTGAGTGCCTTCGCGACCTTCTCATCGAAGCCAACTGCCTCCTTCTCTTCCTTGCCGATGTCGAGCTTCCAACCGATGAGGCGGGAAGTAAGTTTTGCATTGAAGCCACGGCGACCAATTGCAATCGATAGATCATCTTCAGCCACTTCGAAATGGATACGACGATCGGCTTCGATCACCTTGATGTTTTTGGGCACTGCAGGCGATAACGCTTCTTCGAGCAGCTGTATCGGATCGCTGTGATAGCGAATAATATCAATTTTCTCACCACCAAGCTCACGCACAATAGTTTTGACGCGCGCACCACGTGCACCGACGCATGCACCGACAGGATCCACCTTCGGATCTGAGCTATTCACGGCGATCTTCGTACGGTAACCAGCTTCGCGGGCCATCGCTTCGAGTGTCACGGTGCCATCGGCGATTTCCGTCACTTCGAGTTCGAACAGGCGGCGCACAAAATTTATATTCGAGCGTGAAAGAATGATGTCTGGACCGCGATTGGTTTGCTCGATCTTCAACAGCAGGCAACGAATGCTTTCGCCCGGCGCATAATCCTCTCCCTGCACGCGCTCACGTGGTGGAAGAATCGCCTCAGCCTTGCCTAAATCGATGATCAAATCACCGCGCTCACGGCGACGCACGGTACCCGTGACGATGTCACCGACAGTGTCTTTGTAATCGTCGTATATGCGGTCTTTCTCAAACTGGCGGATACGCTGCATAATCGCCTGACGCGCTGTCTGCGCAGCGATCCGGCCGAGATATGCCGGATCGATCTCTTTTTCGATGACGTCACCGATCTCCACATCTGGTTGAATAGCACGCGCCTTTTCAATGTGCAGCTCGAGCTCTGCATCGCCGACTGAATCGACCACATTGAGACTGGACCACGCCTTCAAAGAACCCGTTTTTGGGTTAATTTCAACACGGATGTCTTGCCCCGCGGCGACGCCTTTCTGGGCAGCGCCTGCAATCGCAGCAGAGATGGCTTCGATCATATCGGCGCGATCGATGCCTTTCTCCTTCTCCATGTATTCTAAGACTGATAAAATTTCGTGACTCATTACGGCAGAAAATGAAAAAGCGGACTTATGCCCGCTTAAAAAAGATGTTACTAGGTTAATTTAAGAATATAGAAAGCTAAACGGCCACCGTCGCTTGTCAAGTTTCTGTATCGCGGCAATTGAGTATAGTTTAAACGCATGAATTCTAAGTAAAATAGGCTTTTCTGCCCGTTTTCTACCCCAGCAGCCAACCACACACAGGAATACCGGCGCCACTCCGTCAATTTAGCCTCTGCCGCCAAAAGACGCGGGAGGCGCCTGCAGCCAACACGCCTACTACTCCAATGCCTCCGACCTCACGATCGAGGCTACCATACATACGTGGCCTCCGCCGCCAGACGGGGAAGCGTCAGACCTGCTGGTTTTGCCTTGCTGTCTGCGCCAGGAACATCACTTTACTGGCTCAACCGTAGGCCCTGCTAGCGAATTCCCAGGGCCGCAGCCATTCGGCAACCACTGAATTCATGAAAAGCGTCCTGATTTATTCTGGCGGACTCGACTCGACCGTCCTTCTTTACCACCTACGTGCCTCAGGCCAGGCCGTACATGCACTCTCCATCAACTATGGGCAGCGCCATAGCTGCGAGCTCAGGCATGCAGCCGAGATCTGCAAATCCATCAAGGTGCCGCATCAAACCGCCGACCTCTCGGCGATTCAGCCACTGCTCGCCGGCAGCAGCCTGACCTCGCCCGAGATCGAAGTCGCCGAGGGTCACTACACCGAGGAATCGATGAAGTCTACCGTCGTGCCGAATCGAAACATGATTCTGCTCGCCATCGCTGCCGGGCATGCCCTCTCGATCGGCGCCGAACAGATAGCCTACGCCGCACACAGCGGCGACCACGCGATCTACCCCGACTGCCGCAACGAGTTTGCCGACGCCATGGCCGAAGCCATCCGACTCTGTGATTGGAGCACGGTCGAACTCAGCCGCCCCTTCGTCGACTGGACCAAAGCCGACATCGTGCGCCGCGGCCTAGAGCTGGGCCTCCCCTTTGCGAAAACATGGTCCTGTTACCAAGGCGGCGACATCCACTGTGGCCGCTGCGGCACTTGCATTGAACGCCGCGAAGCCTTCGACCTCGCAGGCATCACCGATCCAACAACTTACGCCGACGACGCACCCAGCGTCGCCACCCTCCGCACCAACGATTGGCGGCTCTAAGCTTTCAATTTCCACTTTTCCACTTTTTAAAAGATGCTCACCTGTAAAAAATCTTACCGCGACATTCCGTTCGCCCACCGCCAACATCTGCACGAAGACCATTGCGCGCTGATCCATGGACACAATTGGGGCATTACCCTAACCTTTGCCTGCAGCGAGACTGATACGAATGGCTTTGTGGTTGATTTTGGGCGACTCAAATATATCAAGATCTGGATCGATAAGCATCTCGACCACGCCTGCCTTTTTAATGAGGACGACCCCAAAACTCCAGCGCTATTGGCCAACGCGGGCGAGCTGTTCAAGCCCTATATTTTACCAAACTGCTCCTGCGAGGGCGTCGCCCAACACCTACACGGCATCTTCGACCAAATGGTTCGCGCAAAAACCAGTGGCCGCGTGTGGATCACCGAAATCGAAGTCGTCGAAGACTCGAAAAATAGCGCCGCTTACCGCCCCGAATAGCCAACTCTTTGCCCAAGCCTCAGCCCTCAGGTCGCAGCCCATGCTCCCGATTCACGAACAGTTTTACACCTTCCAAGGCGAGGGCGCGCACGCAGGGCGAGCCGCTTACTTCATCCGCACCTTCGGCTGCCCCGTGCATTGCCCGTGGTGCGACTCCGCTGGCACTTGGCACCCTGACTACATCCCGAAGCGCATTGCCCGGCTCGAGCCCGCGACCCTTGCAGCCGAAGTCGCTCAAACCCAGGCCGAGTTCACCGTAATCACCGGCGGCGAGCCCGCTATCCACGATCTCAGCGCACTGACCGATGCACTCCATGCCGTCGGCCAACAGACTCACCTCGAAACCAGCGGTGCTTTTCCAATTCGCGGCGCATTCGACTGGATCACACTCAGTCCCAAGCGCTGGAAGCTGCCACTTGCCGAAAATGTCGCCCGTGCCAATGAGTTTAAGCTCATCATCGACCGCCCCGGAGCAATCTCCGAATACGTCGACGTCCTCCGCGAGCGCGGAGCAGAGCTGAGCGCAGACAATATCGTCTGGCTGCACCCCGAATGGTCACAGCACAGCAACCCAGAGGTGCTCAATGCCATCACCGAATGGATCAAATGCCACGGCGCCCCGTACCGCGCCGGCTGGCAGCTGCACAAAAACTACGCCGCCGATTGCATGGATCAACGCAGCGTCCCCGCCGCCCCACTCGGCGGCGATCCGGAGCAGGGCTTTTAGGCAGCAGCAACTGGGAGGGACGAGCTCCGCCTCGTCCGCAGTGCCCAATAATTTTAAATTTTATAAGCCTGTCCCTAATGCAGTGTATAAACCTGTCCCTTATTTTCCCCCTTTCCCCCCTTACTTTCCCTCGATCGCTCCAAGCACTAGTCCAGCCCGGACCACACGGAGGTGGTCCCTCCCCAGACACACAAAAAAGCCCTCGGTTGACCGAGGGCTTTTGAAAATCTTTGACTGCAGAGTGCCGGCAGGCGTCACTCTGCGATCGCTGCGCTCAAGCGCTAGCGGATCTCAACCAATTCACACTCGAAGATCAGAGTGTCACCCGGCTTGATCGCACCACCTGGACGCGGTGTGTTGCCGTAGCCAAGCTCGCTCGGGATATAGAGGACAATCTTGCCGCCCGCACCGACCTTAGTCAGGCCTTCGCCGAAGCCTTTGACCACACCATTAAGTGGGAATTCGGCTGGCTCGCCACGATCATAAGAGCTGTCAAACTGTGTGCCGTCGATCAGGGTGCCCTTGTAATGCACCAAAACCTTATCGCTCATGGTGGGCTTCACCTCCGAGCCTGGCTCGAGTACCTTGTAGTGCAAGCCGGACTCGCTCGACTGCACCGCGGCATCCGCGCTCAAGCCGGCAATGAAAGCCTCACCTGCGGCAATATTTTCAACTGCCAGCGCCGCACCTGCTTGTTCCGCAGCTGCTTGAGCCGCTGCTTGAGCGACTTGAGCTTGTGCTTGAGCCGCTTCGGCGCGTGGCTGGATGAATGCTTGGAATGCAGGCATCTTGGCCTCGATGGCAGGATCCATTTCCGTGGCGAGCGCACCCGCAGTGAAACCCTTAGCGATCAATTCGGCATCGGCGGCACCAAAACCGAGCTGTGCCAGCCCAGACTGCATGACCATTACCATGCCGATCTTGTCCAGAGCGTCAGGCGTAATGGCTGGTAACTCTACCGCTTCAGCTTGCACCGCTTCGGCGCGCGCTTGGGCCTGACCAAAGGCCGCTTGCATCGCCTCCTGCGGGAAATCCTGCGGATTCACTTCGCTCGCGAGGCCTTTTTGCAGACCTCCTGCCATTGCCGTGATACCAGCTGCATCCAGCTTCAGCGTTGCCACGCCGCCACTTTGCGCGGTCAGGTAACCGAGCATTTCAATTAGTTCGGCTTCCGACACTTCGACCGCAGCGACAGGCGTAGCGGCAACAACCGGGGCAGCGACCGCTGGCACCGTAAGCGGCTCGGTCACGGCGACTGTGGCTGGCTCTGCCGCCACGACTTCTGCCGCAGCTTCAGCCTCGACCGCCTCGACCGCTTCG
>JABJQI010000169.1 GCA_018663485.1 Opitutia bacterium | reverse complement strand
GCTGGCGAAAAAGGGGGTGCTCTTTTGGCAGGCCTATTCGCCCGCTCCGACCTGTGCGCCGTCGCGTGCTGCGATTCTGAGCGGAGATCATCCCGCCCGTGCGCAGATGACGCACGTTTCTGGTGGCAAGCCGCCCCATGCCCATAGTGACGGTTGGTCGGTCATGTCCCCCTGGTATAGCGTCCGCATGCCAGTGGAAACGGTGACGATCGCCGAAGCGCTCAAAGCAAATGGCTACACGACTGGACACAGCGGAAAGTGGCATGTGGCGATGCGTCATCACGGCTATCCGCAACCAGAGGATCAAGGCTTCGACTACACCCGCCACAGCCGTGGCGTGCAGAACGGTATGCCGAATCGTTTGACTGGGTTTGCTACCCGCGATTCCAAAGATCCGTACCGTCTGGATGAGAATGGCTTTCCCTTTGATCAGACGACCGAGGATGCCATGACGTTTGTGCGGGAAAATCAGGACAAACCATTCTTCCTCTATTTCGCCACGTGGCTGGTGCACACGCCGATCATGATGCACAGCGAAGCGTTGCTGCGTAAATACGAGCGCAAGCTGGGAGTGGAAATCACTGAAGCGCACAAAAATGGATGGACCAAAGAAGGGCAGAACAATCCATTTTACTGCGCGATGGTGGAGCAGCTCGATTATTATGCTGGCAGACTGATCGACTATCTTGAAAACACCGATGACCCGCGCTGGCCTGGGCACAAGTTGATCGAAAACACCTACGTTATTTTTAGTTCAGACAATGGCGGTATGGAAGGCCATCCTGGCGAAATTATCACCGATAATTTCCCGCTCGATAAAGGCAAGATCTCCGCCAAGGAAGGCGGCACGCGTGTGCCGTTGATCATTGCCGGAGCTGATGTCCCGCAAGGGGTGCAGTCGGATGTCATGGTGAACGGGCTTGATTTTTACCCGACCATTCTGGCATTGACTGGCACGGATAAGCCGAACGGCAAGCAGTTCGACGGATTGGACATTTCTTCCTTACTGTTGAATGACCCAACGGATGCCTCATTGATCCGCACTGCGGACGGAGCCGCGCGCGATACAATGGTCTGGCACTTCCCGAATAGCGCGGCTCAAGAGAGTACCATCCGCATCGGCGACTATAAACTGATCCGTAATTATAATGCCAAGCCCGAGCTGGAGCTCTACCGTTTGTATGATTCAGAAAACAGGCAGCAAAACCGAGTCGATATTGAGGAATCGAACAACCTTGCCACGAGTATGCCGGAAAAGACTGCGGCGATGAATGCCAGCCTGACCGAAATTCTGACGGAAATGAAGGCGAGCTATCCGTATTATAATCCTTACTGTAAAAAACTGCCAAAGCGGAAGCAGGTGCCTTCTGTTCTCTCAAGCAGTCGTGCAGGAGATAAGGTCATGTTTGTTTATAAAGAGAATGGGGCAAGAGTCGTGCGAGCCAACTTGATCTACACCACCAATGGCGGTGACTTTTATGAGGAGTGGTTTCGCGAACCGGCCATAGTCTTGCCTGGTGGCAAAGTTTCAGCGCAGTTACCAGAGGGCAGCACTCATTATTTGATCAACCTGATCGACGAGAATAACTTTTTAGTCAGTTACCCGAAGATGACGAATGATGTTGGTCACCACTACTCGACAATCGCGCTGCCGGTTGATTAAACCTCAAAAGGGAAGTTAGCTTCAGACTTCTGAAATGCAATCGATTCATGTATCATAATTGGTATACCGCTCTAACTCTATTTTTTCTGCAGATTCTGGTCGCGTGGGGCCAACCGATAGAGTCTGCTCTGGCAGTTCCTCAAGCGCCTGCGGTCGAGCCAATCGTGGTGCCTGAAGCTCCAACGGTCGTGGTACTTCCAGCTGTGGAGGCGGCGCCGCTATTACCGCTGTCTGAGCGTGACTATTCGTTTGGCTATTGGCTGAATGGTATGCGTAAGCATGCTGACGATCACTCGGCGGATGTGCTTTGTATCGAGACTGGCTACTTTGGACTTACCCTAAACCTTGCCGATTTAACTGAGGCACGGCTGGGCACGTTTGCGCAGTCGCTCGACTATACCGAAGCATTGGAGGCTGGGGCGGAACGGCTCAAGCAATTGCAGCCTACTGAGCTCGCTATTGAGTTGGAATCGAAGGGGAAGGTTTTTCGTGCGGTGACTTGTAAGGCGGGGCAGCGCGAGTCCAGTCGCGGTCCGCATTTGCAGGAGGCTTGGTTGTGGGAGTCTGCTAGATTAACGCAGCATTATGAGCTTTTAGGGTTACGTTTTGAAGATTCACAGGGAAATCAATTAGGCGTGAATGGCTCTTTGAGTTTAATGGGCTGGCCGCACGCGTTGAGCCTGACGGCGGACATTGCACCCAGTCTGATTTACGAGGAGGGCTGGCACCAAGGGGTCGTAATAAATGGTCTCTGTGTGATTGAAAAGCCGTGGAAGGTGCCGCACGATGTGCGGTTAGATCCAGATTTTCTCACTGTGGAGACGTGGGTCAAAATTCCAGAGAGTATGAAATCGCCTGCGCACGGATATTTGTTGGCTAAGAATGGGCATGAGGGCAGTCATGGACACTATAGTTTTAAGATCCTGCACGGCAAGGTGTCGGCGAATATGAATATCGCGCCTGGTGCGGAAGGGCGACGCTCAATCCGGCAGCGCGGAGCCATTTTTAAGGAGAATGCGTGGAACCACCTGGCCATGACTTATGATGGCAAAGAAATGCGTTTTTACATCAATGGGGTGTTGCAAGGTGCGGAGATGCTGGAGGCGCGCCGACGCCCTGGTAAAGGTCAGCTCGTGCTGGGACAGCGTGCGGATGGCCATGGGGGCGTGACGAAGGCGGTGTATGATCAAGTTCGCGTGTGGAATCGATCGCTGTCGCAGCAGGAACTACAGGCGCATGCCAAGGCACCCGCAAATCTACCGAATTCACGTGGCCTGAATTATAATGAGACGTTCGATGGTTATGGTGCTGATGAAGTGTTGATTCCTGAGTGGAGTGACGTGACAGTGCGCCTGCGCTTAGGCGAATATCTGGCTGAACAGCAGGTTGCTGGTGTCTGGGCGCTGGGCAAAAAACAGCAGTTTAACCTGACTTGTGATCTCGGTGAGGACGCTGAGGCACAGCAGGGCGCGGTTTCGATTCAAGTGACGGCTCCAGGAGACGCGCCGTATCCAGTCAAGTTCGACTCGACCTTCAATTGCTATGTGGCCGAGGTGCATCGCAAGAATCGAGGATGGGGCACCGGGTATACGGATATTCGTAATTATGATGAATTTGATGTAGTGGTGGAAAATCGCGGTAAGTCTGCGGTGAATGTGCCGTTCATGCTCTACCTCCGCAATCCAGCGCAGATCACTGGCATGTTACCGATGCTGTGTGATGCCGATGGCGTGCCAACTGGCATCCCCGTGCAGTTGAGCAAAAACTGGCACTACGCGAAGTTGGGAGCGTATTTCCGCGGCACTATGCAATTACCAGCTCAACCGGGAAAATCGACGTATAAGCTGCGTATCGCATATGGATTTTACGGCACGCTGCCATCTGCCAGTCATGCGCAACTCTCGTTGGTCGGCTACGGTGGTCTGGGCCGCTGGGATCAATTGGCGATCGGTTGTTGGGGCGAAACGATTTGCTTTGACATGGATATGAGTTGCGTGGACGTCGCGATCACCGATGTGCGCATGTTGATGGCTCGCAATGGCAAAGAGGGCGGAAAGTGGAACTGGACCGATGCGGGCTGGGGAGGGGACTGGTTATGCGTCAAGGACGCTAAGGATCAGAAGCATTACTTCAGTGAAATGAAGACCGCCTATCTGGCGCACGGGCCGTGCCTATCCGAGGTGCGTTATGATGGCAACTATGGCAGCCAACGCGAAGTTGAGATGCAAACGAAGGTGCAGACCCTACGCACCGATGATTATGCCCGCACCTTTCAAACCTTTAAATATACTTTTGATCAAACGGTATCCGTGGAGAAGGGATGGCTGTATAAAATGGGCCGCACTGGCGGCTATGTGACGCCGAAGATTGCCTATGGAAACCGAGAGGGTCTGATCCATGAGCACGATGTGCCCAATGACTTAAAGCTTGGCGAGGACTTCCTTTCGAAAGCAACGTTGACTGGCGCAGGGCCGTGGTGGGTGGCATTTCCGGGAGCCTACCATAACAACAATAGGGATTGGGGGACTGGCTACCGTGCGTTGGTCATTCGTTCCTACAACGCGGTGATTGGCGGCAAAGAATATCGCAATCCGACGGTTTCCTTTCCAGCCCATCATTCCTCTGGAGGTGGATTGTCGAATCTCGATTGTTTACTAACAGCTCCGGAAGGCGTGACCGCTTTTAACTCTGGGGACAGCTTGGAGTTTGAGGTCGAGTTGATCACCTTGCCGCGCGTGGCGGATGATTACTACGGACCGAATGAAACCTTCAGAGCGCATGTGGCTGAAAATCCATCCTCATGGAAGACCACCTATCGCGAAGCCATCGGCAACGATTTGAAGGTTTCAGTCGAAGGGGGCACGTTGCTACATAACTACCCGATTATCATTCAAGCCGAACAGTCAGACCTGCGCGTGTCAATCGATGGAGGCGTTGGCTACGTGCCGATTCGATTCGAGGGGCTAAAGTCGACCACTGGTTATAGCCTGTATCAAATCGTCAATGGGCAGGAAGTCGCACTGGATCAATCCGTGCACGGTAACGACTTCTGGCAGACAGACTACGACGCGAAGTCGAACAGTTTCAAGATGACCTTTAATCTACCACTCGATAAG
>JABJQI010000068.1 GCA_018663485.1 Opitutia bacterium | reverse complement strand
CAAATACCAATGCTTGCGCGGGACGGCGTTGAAGTAGGGTTTCCACTTGGCCTCGAAGAGGACTTTGGCGGTGGCTTCGACATTATTGCAGTCGGGTTTTTGTTCCCAAAACGGACCGAAGTAAGGCTGTCCCCACGTCCAGGTATCGTCGAACATGCCGAGTTTGATCACGTCGTCGCCGTCTTCTTGACTAAGTTTCGCTAGAGCGATCTGTAGCGGTTTCATATGGTCGTCGTCCAGATCGGGGCCGTAAACGTTTGGCAGCACAAAATCGAGTCCAGCGTAGCGGGCATCGCTCAGTTCACGATGCCAGAATGCGGCGTTTTTCGGATGAAAATACCCGTCGTGCGGCGTCTCTGCTTGTTCTTCAAGATTGAGAGCGGGGTCGGGTGTAAGCATGCCTGGTGCATGATTGTTTGACCAACCAGGGCCGCCGTTCGGTTTGTTTGGGCTGCTGAAGAAAAACATCATCACTGCACCAATATCGCGCTCCACCGTCTTACCGGGGCTGCCGTGTAGGGATGGCTGGTCGTCCCAAGGATCTGAATAAGCCCAGCGAACTTTGTCTTCGCCCGCTTCCTCTGCTAAGAGCAGGGCAAGGTCGATGCGACGTGGCGTGGTGACACTGCCCAGTAGCTCGGCCTTCTCGGCCACCCATGGTGCATCGGCATCCTCGCCAGTGAGTTGCTTCCAGATCGCGGTCACAAACATTTCAGGGCTGTTCCCTAAGTTTAGATCAACCTTACGGGTGTAGTCGAGTGTGGCGGGATCTACTTCTGGTTTAACTTGAAAATTGGTATCCGAGTTTTTGTCGGATGCGGACTGAGTGACTTTAGCCGTTGGGCTACAGCCGCTGCCGAGCAGTGCTGTAATGGTAAGTAGTGGAATCCAATTGAATTTCATATGAGGTGTCGGACGGGGATTAAGCAAGTGTGGCCGTAGCCGAGATAGTTGGCAACTGCGCTTCTAACAGGATCTGTTCGGCCTGACGAATGGGCAGACGGCATCCGTTTAGGTCAAAATCACTGTCTTGTTGGACGAGGCATACCTGCTCGTCTCGCTGTTCGAGAACGATGTGGTCGAAATGTTCGTAGGTGACTATTTGTAGGCGCAGGGCTTCGTAGCTGGTATCAATATCTAGGATACGTATGTGTAAGCTGCGATCGATGACTTCTGCTTCGAAGTCGACCTGCGATTTAACCGCACCTTGAGTGATGCCGTCGTCGTAGTGGTAGCTGTAGTGGTGACGCCCTTGTGTGCTGAGGCGCAGGAAGCAGTGTAACTCGATCTCTGCCAGATCTTTTTCTTGAGTGCGTCGCTCCCCAGGTAGCATTGGAATGAGCGCTCCCTCTTTCATGTAGAGGGGTGTGTTATTCAGACTCGTCTCGAAGGCGTGGGATTTGCCCCCGTCAGACCAGATTCCAGTCGATGTGTCGAACCAGTCGCAGGTGGGCAGGTAGATTTCGCGGGTGCTTTTGCCTTCATGGACGATCGGTGCTTGTAGGATTGATGCTCCTACGAGGAACTGATCACCAATGCGAGAGACTGCGTCGCGCTCGTCTGAGAACTCGTAGAAGAGTGGGCGGAGGTAGGGATCTCCAGTTTGAGTGTGTTCCACAAATAGGTTATAGAGATAAGGCATCAGTTTGTAGCGCAGCCGTATGAAGTGAATCATTACACTGCGGTAGGGATCTGCAAATTGCCAAGGCTCTTGCTTGGGCGACATGTTGGCCGAGTGGTTGCGGAAAAAGGGAAACAGGAAGCCCGCTTTGTGCCAATCGACTGCAAGCTCTGGAGTCGCCTCGCCAGCGAAGCCTGGCACGTCGGGGCCATTGAATGGGATGCCCGAAAGTGAGAGATTGAGCGACATGGCGATGCCTTCGCGCAGATGGAAGTAGTTCGACCAATTGTCGCCCGTCCAGATCGCGGAGTAGCGCTGGCTGGTGGTGAAGCCGCTACGGCTGATGATGAAGGGGCGTTTGTCGCCGATGGCTTTCTGCAGCCCCGAATAAGTCGCGTCCTGCATGCCCAGTGCATATTGATTATGGTAGGATTCGTGACTGTCCTCGCCACCATTAAAGCGCATGTCTTCCAGTTCTGAAGAGCCGGTTGAAGGATCGTTCATGTCGATCCAGTAGCCGTCAAAATTGTATTCGGTGGTGAATCGCTCGACATAACTTGCCCACCAGTCACGCACGTGAGGCAATGAGAAGTCGGGAAATGCGGTGCGCCCTGGCCAAACGAAGCCAGAGTAGACTTCACCCTCAGCAGTTTTGCAAAAGACGTCGTTGGCCTGACCGCTTTGAAAGACCTCTACCGCGGGATGATTTTTCACTCCAGGATCGATGATTGGCACGATCTTGCGCCCTTTGGCTTGCAGTTTAGCGATACGTTCGGAGTGATTATCAAAGCCTGCTTCATCGACGGTGAAGACTTTGAAACTGTCCATGTAGTCGATGTCCAGCCATAGTCCGTCGCAGGGGATTTCTAGTTCATCAAATTTGGTATCAAGTTCTTCTAGATCGGCGAGGTCACGATAGCCAAAGCGGCACTGGTGATAGCCGAGTGCCCAGAGTGGGGGAAGAGCGGTGATGCCAGTCAGTCGCTGCAGTTTACGAGTTACCTCGCGCGCATCCGCACCCACGATAAAATAGAGATCAGGTTGCCCGTCATAGGCACCTAAGGAGATGCACTGTGGCTCGGCTTCATCAGCATCGAGCAGATTGGCAATGTTCTCCTTCGTGCCCATATTCATAAAGCTGGGGTAGGGATCGTCGATGAGTATGCCGACGCAGCCAGCGGCTTGCTCAATGAGCACATAGGGAACCGACGCATAGAGCGGATCGGTTGCTTCTTTCTCTGCACGGGTGAAACCAAAATCAAAGAGCGCGTCGGTGTTCCAAAATTTACAGCTCTGGCCTGACTTTTCCATGCCGGTGTTCTTTTCGCCTAAACCGTAAAAACGCATCGTCTCATCGTAGGCGAAGCAGAGGTTCCACTTATTGCCCAGCACGCCAAATTCACGCCCTTCGAACGAACGCAGGAGTTGCTGCCCTGCATGCTGAATCGAAAGTGCCCCGTCCTCAGTGCGTGTGATCGCGACCTTGCTGTCTTGTCCAGAAAAGGTGTCGAGATCGAGCCTAGCCTGGCTCTTCTTCTGCCATTTTTGAGAGAGGATAGAGTATCGATAGACACCGCTTCCCAAGTCTTTCAATTCAGCTGTATAGGACTCTGCTTCTGCATGCAGCAAAGGCTTGCTCTCTTTTTGATAGCGAAAGTTGATCGCAGGGGGGATTTTGTTGAAATTCATAATGACGTGTTGTCCTTATGAGTTTGCTTAGAGGAGCGCGAAACGAAAGACCCACTCCTGTTTACGTAAACCTAGTGGAGGCTATAACTGGAGCGACTCGTGAGCTGATGGCGTCTCTTCCCGGCTGAGTGTATCTATTTCAACTGCCGCTCGATCTCGTCGGCTAGTTTGTCTAGGCGCTTTTCGGAGACCTTTTGGGAGGTGCCTAGTTCCTGTGCATAGACTGACACTTTGAATTCCTCCAACAGCATGTGGTAGGCTTTGAGTTGGCTCTGTTGCTCTGGGGTTTTAGCTAATTTTTCGAGTTTGGCTTGGCGCGTTTCGTAGGGCGCGATGCGTTTCGATTTTTCGATGTCGCGCTGAAGGCTGTCTTTGGCGCGTTCGGCGCGCAGGTGCATGGCTTTGAGGAAACGGGTGAGGTGTGGCAGTTCAGTGAAGCTGTAGTGCTCTAGAATGTTGGTGGGAGCGATACGCTCCATCTGTGCGCGCATGCCTGGATAGACCAGCGCCTTACTGGTCTTCTTCTGCTCAAGTAAGAGGCAGATGTCTTGGCGGGCTCCGAGTAGGGCGCGGAGCTGCTCTTTGAGCTTGAGTACGATCCCGAGACGTTCTTCATCGGCGCGCGCGAGTACTTTTTTAAAGCGTGATTCTTTGAGCGGTAAATATTCACCAGAGCGGAAGAGGTGATTCTGAATGTGGTGCCAAGCACTTGCTTTGACAGTGTCGAAGTCGCCAAGTGGCAGGAGTAGGGCGCCGAGTTGTTTGAGGTCTTTTAGGTCGTTGCGCAGCCAAGCGATGTCTCGGCCCATCACAACTGTACCGAGTGCCGGCCAGCCTGTTTGCGTGGCGTGCAGTGCGGTGGAGGCGTCTGCGAGAAGACGTAGGTGCACTTGTTCGCCTTCCAATACTAAGGCGGGAAATGCTTTGAGTGGTAGGCCGGAGTCGCCGCTGAGGTCGATCTCTGTGGGTAGGTCGCCGAAGCTCCAGCTGCTTAAATTCTCGCGTTCGTATTGTGCGGTGGCAGATTGCCATGCGGGGATGGCGTCGAGTCCATTGCCGCGTGAGACTTCTTTGGCGGTGCTTTTGAGAGTTGCGCGTAGGGTGTCGAGGTCGCGTCCGTCGGCGAGGATGTCGCCTTTTGTATTCTCAATTTGAATACGTGGTTGCAGGTAGTCGGGGATCTCGGTTTTCGACCAGTCGTCCTTATATGTTTGAATTTGGTATTGCTCGCGCAGGGTGTCGGCGAGCTGATCGCGAAGTGAACGTTCGGAAGGCTTGAGCTGCTGGCGGAGTTCGGCGGCGCGTTGTTTGAGCGGATGTAGCTGAATGCGGATTTGCTTGGGTAAGCCGCGTAGTAGGCTTTCGATCTTTTCTTCGAGGTGCCCGGGCACTGCCCAGTCGAGCGTGCCCTGTTGGATCGCGCCGATCTGTGTGAGTGGCACGCAGAGCGTCACGCCGTCGTCATCGCCGCCAGGTTCGTGCCGATAGCGCAGAGGGAGTTCGCTGCCACCGATTGCCAGTGATTTTGGGAAGGCTTCGGTAGTGTCGTCTTGTTCCTCTTCGGGGAGCAGGTCGTCGATGGAGGCTTTGAGGAAGTCGAGGCGTCCGCCGTGTTCGCTTTTGGCGAAGCTGCGCAGCTCGGCGTATGAGCCGACGGCGCTAAGGCGCTGCCGGTAGAATTCGTAGAGTCGGTCTTCGACTGCAAACCCAGAACCGAGGCGGCGGCGGGCGAGTTCGGATTCGGCGCGTTCGCTGACTTCGTCGTTGTGCTGTAAGAAGTCAGGGCGCTCGCGGATGCCTTGTTCGATTAAACCATTGCGGACGAAGATCTCGGTCGATTGATCGGGATCGATGCGGCTAAGGCTAACATTGCTGCGGCCGATCTCTAGGCCGTAGAGCACCTTGCGCTGCTTGCAAAGCGCAGCTGCGGACTTGGTGCTCCAAAAGGGTTCGGAATGCTTGAGTTTGAGCAAGTCGCCTGCCAGGTCTTCGATCCACTGCACTTGCACCTTAGCGGCGGTGCGGGCAAAGAGGCGACTGGTCTCCATCCACTCGCCGCAGACGATCCATGCGGGCGCGGTGGTTTTGGCTGGCTTGGGCTTGCTGGTTTTAGCGTAAGAGGCCTTGCGCTGTTGCTTGGCGGTGGCGTGATCGAATAGTCCAGAGCCAGGGAAGAGTAGCGCCTTGCGATTGCGCGGGCCGCGGTAGTTGTGTTCTTCTTCTTTGACAGCGATATTACTGAGTAGACCGGATAAGATCGAGCGATGAATCGCGGCGTAGCCTGCGTCGGTTTTAGAATCGAGTGGGGTGGCTGGCTGGTTGTTCGTTGCTGGTTGTTTGTTGTTTGTTGTTTGTTTGGCCTTGTGGCCTCGCTTGTGGGAGCGAGGAGCGTTGAATTCTTCGCGAACGACGCGGAGGTCGTCCCTCCCAGATGATTTGGCTTTGGTTTTTCTTGGTTCGACCTTCCTTGATGGCATCATCTTTAGGCTTTTTAGCACCCGCTCTAGCTGATAGTGCACATCGCGCCACTCGCGCATGCGTTGATACGAGACGAAGTGCTTTTTACAGAATTTGCGTAGCTGACCTTGGGAGAGCCGATCCATCTCGTCGTGGTAGGCGTTCCAGATGTTGAGCAGCGTCAGGAAGTCGGACTCTTTATGGACGAAGCGCTTTTGCATTTCGTCGGCTTCTTTGGCGAGTTCGGCAGGGCGCTCGCGCGGGTCTTGAATGGAGAGGCCAGATGCGATCACCAGCACCTCTTCGATCGCACCTTCGCACTGCGCTTGCAGCAGCATACGCGCGACAGTTGGGTCGACGGGCAGCCTTGCAAGTTTTCGCCCAAGATTGGTGAGTCGGTAGTCGTCTTCGTTGTCGCTACGGCTGTCGCTGTAAACCGCATCGAGTTCCTCCAGTAGTCGGTAGCCGCCGCGGATCGCGGTGTCGGAGGGCGGATCGATGAAGGGGAAGGTGCGGATGTCGCCGAGCCGGAAGGCTAGCATACGCAGGATCACGGAGGCTAGATTCGAGCGGTGAATTTCTGGTGTCGTGTAGTGTGGGCGACCGAGGAAATCTTGCTCGGAGTAAAGGCGATAGCAGACGCCGTCACTCACGCGTCCGCAGCGGCCTTTGCGTTGATCGGCGCTGGATTGAGCGATGGGTTCAATCGGCAGGCGCAGTGTGCGGGAAGTCGCGCTGTAGCGACTGATGCGCGCTAGCCCAGTGTCGACCACGTAGCGTATGCTGGGCACTGTGAGCGATGTTTCGGCGATATTGGTCGAGAGAATAACGCGGCGCCGACCTTGCGGATGGAAAATGCGCTGCTGGTCGGCGTTGGCCATGCGTCCATAAAGCGGCAGGATGTCGCAGGAGCGGGCGCGGCTGTCTTCGAGTTTGCGGCGCAGCTCGTTGATGTCGCGTTCGCCAGGGAGGAATACGAGGATGTCGCCCTCGCGGTTGTGATTGATGATCTCGTTGACCTGTTCGGCGGCGGCTTCGATAAAGGTCAGGTCGCCAGAATCTTCGAGCATACCGTCGATCGGACGGTAGTAAGTGTCGACTGGATATGTGCGGCCGGAGACTTCGATAATCGGCGCGCCGTCGAAGGCTTTGGAAAAACTCTCGGTATCGATCGTCGCTGAAGTGATGACGATTCGTAGGTCTTTGCGCTGGTCGGCGAGTTGCCGCAAGCAACCAAGGATGAAGTCGATGTTGAGGCTGCGCTCGTGTGCTTCGTCGATGATGATGGCGTCGAAGGCGCGTAGCATTGGGTCGTCCTGGATCTCATTGAGAAGGATACCATCGGTCATCACTTTGATCGCAGTGTCTTTGCGCGTCTGATCAGTGAAGCGAATTTTAGCGCCGACTTCGTGACCGTAGGTGACGCCGAGCTCTTCGGCGATGCGTTGGGCGACGGAGAGGGCGGCGACGCGGCGCGGCTGGGTGCAACCAATTAGTCCGTTCTGCCCATAGCCAGCATCGAGTAAGAATTTCGGTATCTGGGTGGTCTTACCCGAGCCAGTTTCGCCAGCGATGACGATGATCTGGTTTTGCTGAATGGCGCGAATGATCTCTTCCCTTCGTGCATGGATCGGGAGTTCTTCGTTGTAGCTAGTCTTGAGAAT
>JABJQI010000157.1 GCA_018663485.1 Opitutia bacterium | reverse complement strand
GTTGCACGCTTTCCAGCAGTTCACACATTTGCGCCACGTCTGCCTCGGTGACGATAAATCGGCGGTAACGACCTTCTTCGTAAAAGGGCAGGTCCATAAATTGTAGATTCGCAGTGTCGATGCCAAGTGTGCGGCCTGAGGAACGCGCCTCACTGCGGCGGATTAAGCCTTTCAGGTGGCGGATCTCAGCAGTGTCTGCACCGAACGCACCCTTATCTTTCAGCTGTTGTTCGACTGTCTTCGCATATGCCAGGTCGGCCTCACCGGAGCGGTCTTGGCCGAGTTCGATCATTAGCTCGATGGAAGCTTGCACCTCTGAATCGGGCACTGCGAGATTACCGGATGTTTGGTACGCGATGGTGACATCATTGCCGTGTTGCTTGAGGCGATTGATAGTGCCGCCGAGGCAATACACATCGTCGAGTGGTTCCGGGCTGAGGATGAGTGCGCGCTTCGGGAACGGTGTGGCACGCTCTGGACGGTTTGAGTCGTCGGAATTGGGTTTGCCGCCGGGCCAGCCAGTGATGGTGTGCTGGGTGATATTGAACAAGTTGATGTTTATCTGATATGCGGAACCTTGCTCGATCAGTAGGTCGGACATGCCATTTTCGGTGTAGTCTTCGTCGACGAGTTTGAGGAGCGCTTTAGCTGTTTTCTGAGCGAGCCACAGCACGGCTTTACGAGTGGTTGCTTCAGTCCATTCGATGCGCCCAACCAGCCAAGGGTGGCGCTCGCGGGTCAAGTGGCTCGCCGCGGCTTGGTCGATGCAGAAGAAGCAATTTTCATGCTGCTGGAGGAAGGTCGCAGGGATCGTATCCGTTTGCTTGCCTTCGACTGTTTTCGCCATGATCGAGGCTTTGCCTTCGCCCCATGCGAGTAGGAATAGCTTGCGAGCGGCGAAGATGGTGCCGACACCCATAGTGATCGCGTGGCGCGGCACATTTGCTTCGCCGAGGAAGTCACGTGCAGCGTCGCGGCGAGTCAGGCTGTCGAGCGTGACGAGGCGTGTTAGCGTCTCAGGGCCAGAGCCAGGTTCGTTGAAACCGATGTGGCCGGTGCGGCCAATGCCGAGAATCTGGATGTCGATGCCGCCAGCTGCGACGATCGCATCTTCGTAGGCCTTGCAGGATTGAAAGACCGCTTCGCTGGCGACCAAACCATCCGGCACGTTGGTGTTTTCTGGCTTCAGATCGACATGATCAAATAGCTGATCCTGCATGAACTTGCGGTAGCTCTCAGGGTGATCACCATCGAGTCCGTAGTATTCATCCAAATTGAACGTGATGACGTTGGCGAACGACAGGCCTTCTTCCTGGTGGCGGCGAATCAGTTCGCGATAGAGGCGCACCGGCGTCGAGCCAGTTGCGAGTCCGAGCACCGTCGGCTTGTTCGCTGCATTACGTTCGTTGATCAAATCGGTGATGGCATCCGCAACGGTCTGACATGCGTCATCGGCACTGTTGTAGATCTGGGTGGGGATACGCTCTAACTGGGTGAGTTCAGATTCAATAGGTGTCATTGTTATATAATACGGGTTTCATACTGTAAAATACTTGCTTAAATCGGAGTATTTATTGATGATTTCGGAAATGGCAGCCCCTCAGGACAGTTTAGATGGATTTCCTTCATATATCAAAGCCCCGAAGAGTTATTACGACGGTGTGGATCTGCCGGATCGCGTGATTTGTCGTAACGTCATTGTATTCGACCGTATGACGCGCAGGGCGCTGCAGCAGCAACACTTGGCGAATCGCATGCACCACCGCTATGTCTTGATTCGCGTGCTCAAAACTCCGGGGGTGGTGAGTGTCGATGGCCAGAGCTTTCAACTCAATGAGGGCGATGCGGTGCTGGTGGCGCCGTATCAATTTCACCACTTCATTGATCTACAGTCAGACCAACTACGTTGGCTATTTATCACTTTTGATTTGGGGCAGGGTGCATCCATTCTGGCAGATTTAAGCTACCGCAGCCTACAGCCGGATCAAGCGGCGCATCGATGGTGGGGCGAAATCGCACAGCTTTGGGTGCGAAAGAGTTCAGAGCATCGATCCGAGCTCATGCCGGTGCTGGATCGCATGCTCACTCGGCTACAATCGACCATGGCTGCGCGTGTGCCCGGCGGGGATGACGCGCGACTGGACTCGAAAAATGAGTGGATCGTCGGGATTGAGGCCTTGATTATTCGCTCGGTTCGAGAGGGCTGGACCTTTGAAGAGGTCGCGCAGAGAGCGGGTTTTTCTGAACGACACTTACGTAACCGGTTCGAGCAGCAGATGGGACTCTCGCTGCGCGACTACCGTAGCAACTATCAGTTGCATACTGCGATCTCTCTGATGCGCGATGTTAAGCGCAGCCTTTCGGATATAGCGGAGTTGAGCGGATTTAATTCTCAGTCAGTGTTCACACGCTTCATACGGCGCATGACGGAGCTGACTCCGCGCGAACTCTGTCGGCAAGTCAGGGAAGGGCGCTACGAGCCGAGCTGATCGGTGCGCCTTCGGCAAGTGATTGAAGTAGTGAAAGTGATACTGTAGCCACGGCACTCTGCTACCGTGTTTTTAATGCAAAGGCCTTATACCATCCTGCGCCTAAAACTGGTAAAATATTAACCGCAGATGCACACGAATTAACGCAGATGAATTACACTCAATTCGAGTTTAAACCTGCGTTTATTTGCTTCGCCCTTTGGTTGAGTGTCGCTTCGCTCGAACGCGTGCATCTGCGGTTAGAGCAAACGGCTGGTGAGGACATGCGAATTATACGATTAAAAGTCAGTTGCTGGCCTTAGTGTTCTAGAATCTCGACCTCGTAACCGTCGGGATCGGTGATGAAGGCCATTTTTTTACCATTCGTGAATTTTTCGCGCCAGTTGCTCGGCCACAGATCGAGCGTGAGGTCGAGGCCTTCGAGCATTTCGCAGTAGGCGACGATATTATCGACGCGGATACAGGTGTGGATCAGATCTTCGGGCACCTTGACGACGTAGTCGGGCGAGTGTGTGAGCTCCAGGTTGTGCGCGCTACCAGGGATTTGTAAGTGAGCGAGCTGATTCCCCGACGGCGACTTATCAGTCCGGCGTAGGACGGTAAAGCCACAGGTCTGGCAATACCAGTCGATCGACTTTTCTAAGTTCGAGACACGTATACGAGTATGATCAAAAGTAATTGGCATAGGAAGAATACAGTGGGAACTTTAGTCGGGTCGTCAATCAGTGTGTGTTGGCTGCGAATGATAAGTTTGATGACTTACCAGTTGACCGATGTATCTTGCGGTAGCGCCCAGGAGCCATGCCGAACAGTTTTTGAAACTCGCGAGTGAAGTGGCTGTGGTCGTAGAAGCCGACATCTTGCGCGATCTGGCTCACGGTATTGTCACTGTGCATTAAAATCTGGCTGGCGCGGGTTAGTCGGTAGCGAATTAGGAATCGTGACGGGGTTTGCTCGAATACGGTGCGGAAACGCCGCTCAAATTGACTGATGGATAGGCTGGCGACTTTGGCTAGATCCGCCATTCCGATCGGTTCGGCGTAGTGCCGATTGATATGATCGACCACCGCATTCATACGTCGATAGGGCTGCCATGCATTGTCGCTGCGCTCAAAGTCGCGCATGCAGCCGATGATGCCGACGCAGTTGCCGCTATTGTCGTAGAGTGGGAACTTACTGGTAACATGCCATGAGACCGAGCCGTCGGGATTCGCCACCAGCTCAACACGGCGGGGGAT
>JABJQI010000168.1 GCA_018663485.1 Opitutia bacterium | reverse complement strand
TGTGAGCAGTCGCAGTATTGCCAATTGCTTGCGGCCAAAAGCTGATGCCGTCGAGGTCACCGGCATTGGGGATTTCGAGCCCAGCGGCTTCACAGATCGTCGGGAATATATCGGTTAGATTAATTAAACCATTGTATTCGATACCTGGTGCAATGGTGCCTGGTTGAGAGAGGAGTAGCGGTACTTGTAGACCGTTGGCACGGCATTCCCCTTTGCCGCCGATGAACTCAGTAGCATCTGATAAGGTATAGGAGTAGGCCGATTTGGTGCCGTTATCACCCATGAGTACGATGAGCGTATTTTCTCTCAAATTGAGGTCATCAAGCTTGTCGATGATATTGCCTATCATCTTATCCATATAAGCTACCATATCTGGGAAGTAGCGCCGATCATCGCCTTTAAAGGAGCCGTATTCGTTAACTGCAGGTTGTGGTGCATACCCCGCTTCCCAATTGTCAAAAATACTGTGGGGTTCGGTGTCTGGAGTCGGGGTATGTTCATCGTGCACCAGTAGCATTGAGTAATAGAGGAAGAAGGGTTCATTCTGATGCGCCTCAATGAAATTGAGTGCGAATCGATTGATTAAATCGGGACCATACCAGCGTCGACCTGTGAGTGGATCAATGCCGCCATTTCTGTTGTCGTTGAAAAAAGTCCATTTCCCATTGATCATAAAATTCGGATCGATATGCCGAGATCCTTCGCCGACTACGTCGAAACAGTAGATCTCATCCCAGCCGAATTGATCCACATAGTCTTTACCAGGGATTGCTGCGGTGCCTCGAGATTGCTTCCATTTACCAGCAATACCGGTCGCATAGCCTGCTTGCTTAAAGATGTCGCCAAAGGTGATTTGTGATTCATGCAAGGCCTTTGTTTGGATGTAATTCCGATTGTTATTCATGCCCGACATCAGGGCAACACGTGTCGGTTCACATATCGCATAGGCAAATGCATTGCCAGCTAACAGGCCATCATTGGCGAGTTGGTCGATTTCTGGAGTGGCAACAGGTGTGGTCTCGAAGAAGGGATCGCCGTTGCTGTCCAATTGGGTCGAATTGAGCTGCGTCGCACCATAGGCAGAAACGCCGTAGTGTGAGAGGTCATCAATTAGAATAAAAACCACATTAGGTTGCTCCGTCGCGTTCAGTGGCTGCAGGGTAAATCCTAGGATAAAACAAAATACGAGTGCCAAGGATAGTAGGGGTTTGGGTATAGTCATTGGCTTTTTGTAGCTGTGGTCATTTGAGGTATGGGTAGGATGGCTAGAGTGAACCATCGATTGGATTTAGTTTTTTAATAGCTGAGGTCTGAACGCTGGATGCACCGATACTCGGTGTGGCAGTCATGGCTTTCGGGATCTCCATGCGGAGCACGCCAGACTCGAGTTTGTCGGCATGTGCATGAATGGAGACTGTTGCGGATTGGCCATGAGTACGGATGATTAATTGCGCGCAGCCGTTGAATAGTTGCCTGCGAGGCGCTTGTTCGGGTTCGTGGCTGGTTGGGTTGCCGTTGCCGACTCCGAGTAAAGTCGCTGCACCACTGATTTCGAAATCAAGCATAGCGTCCGCGGTAGGCACACTGCGCCCAGCGGAATCGCATGCACTCACATTGAGGATCACGACGCTGCTGCCGTCTGCCTCGGTATTTGAATGGGCGTTAATGATGCGTAGCTTTGTAGCAGGACCCGTGGTTTCGATGGCGGTGCGGACGATCTCCTGCCCAGCAGAGTCGTAGCCGACCGCTTCCAGCGTGCCTTGCGTGTAGGGGACGTCCCATTGCAGCTTGCGATAGGGCGCGCGTTTGAGTCTCCCTTGAGATTCGCCGTTGAGGTACAATTCGACCTCGGCGCAATTGGTGTAGCACCATAGGTCGATCATTGCACCGGCTTCACGCTCCAAATTCCAGTGCGGAAATAGGTGCAGCACGGGTGCGCCGGTCCATTCTGCTTGATAATAATAATAGCTATCTTTGGGGAAGCCGCACAAATCCATTAAGCCGTAACGAGTGATGACTGCTGGCCAGGAAAAAGGATAGGTTTCGCCCCGGTAGTCGAGGCCCGTCCAGAGAAATGTGCCAGCTACGAAATCACGCGTGGCACAGTCTTCCCAAGTGTCCTCGATCGAACGCCCCCACGGAGTCAGTGTTTCGGCATAAGCAGTCACCATCCCTATACGCTTGGGGTTTAGATACACTGGGGCATCTGCACCGATCGCTTCGGGGTGGGGGTGGAGTGCTTCGCCTTGGTAATATTCCTGTCCGTAGAGGCCGCGTGTCGAAGCGGAGCCGCCACTTTCACTGGCTAGCAGCGGGCAGTTTGGAAACTTGTTTTTAAATTCGTCGTAGCGTTCTGCCTCTGCGGTGAGTTGCCCCTGCGCGTTTTCGCGCATCGTATAGTTAGCGCCAAAGGTATCAATTTGAAACCCGTTGTTAACAAAGTTTTCAGCGATGTTGTTGAAGTCGCAATTGGCAGAATAGATGCAAGGTCGTGTCGGGTCTAAGCGATGCGTCAGGTCCTGCATCCTCTGCAGCATCTTCGCACCCATAGCATTTTCTTGGATCAGCATTTCCTCGTTGCCCAGTGACCAGAGGCAGACCGATGGGTGGTTTCGGTCACGTGTGACGAGTGCTTCGAGCTGTCCCAAGAATTCCGGCGATGTGCCGCTTAAGCGGGTTTCGTTCATCACGAGGAACCCCATTCGATCGCACAGATCGAGTAGGTGTGGAGCAGGAGGGTTGTGTGCGGTGCGAATCGCATTGCAGCCCATCGCTTTTAATTGTTTGAGGCGCCACTCGTCGATGGTTGGCAGGAGGGCCACGCCGACACCCGCATGGTCCTGGTGATTGCAGACGCCCTTGAGCTTGATGCTTTCACCGTTGAGGAAGCATCCTTGGTCCGCATCAAAACGAATCGAACGCACTCCAAAGTGGCTATGGTAGACATCGCAGGATTTGTCTGCGACTTGGACATGGGTTTCCAAGCGGTAAAGATGCGGCGATGCAACACTCCAGAGCTTGGGCTGACTTAGCTCTAGGCAATGCTTAATTGCAGCGCTCGTTCCAGCGGCGATTGGAGCGGTTTGGCTCGACTCGTAAACGGGGGATGCTCCCGTATCTGCAAATATTTTGAAGGTGACTTGCGCGGCACGATCGTCCCTGCCGGCATTGTGGATCTGTGCCTGTAACTCAATTTGAACCTTAGATAGATCTGCCCAGTCCGGGAAAGTGCTACGAATACACGTACCAGAATAGGGTACATGCAGGTCGTCGGTGGCGACCAGACGGACATCGCGATAAATGCCGCCGCCTTCATAGGACCAGAGTTCGAATTCCTGCGCATCGCAACGCACCGCGATTGCATTACATTCATTCGGGTCGCAAAGTTCGGTGACATCGAGTGAGAAGCTGGTGTAGCCAGAAAGATGACTGCCAGCGAGGTGTCCGTTGACCCAGATGGTGGCATCGCGGTAGATGCCATCGAATTCAAGATGGATTCGTTGGTTACGGATTTCCGCAGGAAGCTCGAACGTCTTGCGATACCAACCCACATCAGTCGGTAGCGAGCCATGCACTGAATTGGCAGTCGGCGTGTATTCGCCTGCCACGACGAAATCGTGTGGCAAGTGCACATCGTGCCATGCTTGATCGGGATAGCCTACGCGCGAAATACCATGATTGCCGGCTTTCATCCACTCCGCTCTTTTGAAGCGATTGGCATGAATCGCACGGTAATTGGTTTCGTGAAGGTCGCCGCGATGGAACTTCCAGCCGTCGGTAAATTGAAAATTCGTACGCATCGTTTATTTACGTCAACTAGTTGGATGTCGGATCGAAATATTCGGCCCAGTTAGCGACTACTTTACTCTTTTCGATGAATTCGACATGCCAGTCCGCGAACAGGTAATGACCGCCACCATTGTACGCATCTGAGACGCTGGCTTTGGGCCATCCGGGCCAAACCATATGATCTGCGGTACCGTCGCCGTTGGACTCCGCAACCACCACCATTTTTGCTGGATTCTTGAGAAGGTTAGTATGCATTTTACCCTTCCCATCGGTTCTATCATCCGCAAGGTGCTGGTTGGCTGATGACCATTCGCCAAGGCCGACGTAATTGTAACCGTAACCTGAGGTCGCACCGCATGTCGGTCCGCTGGTAGGATCAAAAGCTATTTCGCGGAAGGGGCTTTGGAACACGGTTTCTGCGGGCGCCACATTCCAACGATAGTCACCATCTATTCGCTCTACAAAGCCAAGTTGCTGACCGATCAGATCCGGCCAAGTGTAAGCAATTCCTTGGTCGTCCTGGCCTGCGTAGCTTGGGAAGGAGCCTTGGCGGTTTCCCTTTCCTGGAGCGCTTTGATTCATTAGCAACTGAAAGCCACTGCCAATTTGGCGTAAATTGCTGACAGACTTTGATGCATTGGCACTCTCTCGAACGCCTGCAATTGTTGGAATTAAGATGGCGGCGAGGATGGCGATGATCGCAATCACTGTGAGCAGCTCAATCAAGGTGAACCCCGCGGTTTCTGGAGATCGTAACGAAATGCTTGGAGAGATTTTTTTCATAAGATTAATTTATGATATTTGTAGCACGACGCCACTGCAGGTTCCATATTTGCCACCTTGATACGCGCAAAAAAGATGAGTTGGCTTGCCTGCTGGATCGATCAGTAATTGCGGGCGCTCAAACCTTCCCTGGCGTTCGAGCCCGGGTAAGGTTTCATCAAAATATGATGGGGCATCCTTATACGCAATTCGCGGGTTCTGCCATTCGAGGCCGTCGCGAGATTCCATGAAGAGCCCATATTCGTGATTATAAAAGCCCATGTCGCGCAAGATCATTTTGAAGGGGAATTCGCCTCCTGCTTCATACCAAGTGTAGGCGTCTTCGCACTGCACGCGTTCGCCAATATCGGAGAAATCTATAATAGGATTTGCGCTGTGCTTAAGATACGGACCCGTGATGTCGTTCGCGACCGCTAGGCCATATTTACGATTGCCGTTGAAGCGGCGCCCGGTGTCCCAGTCCCAGCCTTTGTAGTACAGCCAGTACTCGCCGTTCGGATGTTGCAGCAGTGAGGGGTTACTGACCACCGCATCGTCCCATTTTCCAGCCTTGCCGACGTCAAGAATCGGTTCATCGCCGACCCGTTGCCAGGGCCCATCTAGGCTGTCCGCAATAGCAAGACCGATGCGTTTGGTGTAGACCAAGTCCGTATAGTACTTTTCGTATTCCTCGTCGGATAAGTTTGGCAAGTCGCTCTGTTCGATATCCAGTGATGAGCCGTCCGAGCCCATGTAAAACAGCGCGTACCGATCGCCAACTTTCTGAATTGTCGGATTGTGGATGGCCCACGAGTCCCACGCCTGCCCGCCACTGCCTTTAATGACCACCCCCAGATCTTCATAAGGACCCTCGGCACAGTCAGCCACCGCGTGGGCTACCTCGCAGGCCGAAACCCAACCGGAAAACTTATACTCGTTGCGCCATCGTGAATAAAATACGTGGACACGCCCATCTGGGCCGTAAATGGGTGAGCAGCACCACACGTGGTAGCCATCGATTTCGAGGATGCGACCCAGCGGGTTGAGTCGTTGTTCAAATTTCGAAGTCGCAGTATCTTGCTGTGATGAATGACCGGAATAAAAGTCGTTCAGGCCATGAAAGGATGTGTTTTTAGTCATACGGTCAATTACTTTATACGAGTAATGTTAGTGCTCGTGAATTGTCAAGGATTTCTGGTACGTTAAATAGGGCAGAGTCTAGTTCTTTTCTTGCGTTAGTTATATCTCTAGTAGGAGATATTATTATGGTAAGAGTGAGTGATATTGCAGAAAAGCTAAAATTGTCTCGAGTGACGGTCTCGGCGATATTGAACGATCGCTACCGCAAGCTAGGGATCTCCGAGAAGACCGCTGCACGGGTACGAGACTGTGCTCAGGAACTCGGCTACCTGCCCAATCAGAATGCACTGAGCATGAAAACCGGGCGCAGCATGACGATTGGCATGCTTAGTAGTTCACTGGCAGAAGAGTGGGGGGCGAAAATTCTCGTCGGGGCCTTGTCTGCGATTCAGAACTGCCCGTATTCACTGCGAATCGAAGCTGTGCACGGTGCTGCGGAAGAACGGGTGGCGCTGGAGCGTCTGCTTGGATCTAGGATTGAGGGTCTTTTTTGCTGTAATATCAATCCAGACCGAGACACTGATGAATTCTTTAAACTCGCCACAGAACGCTACAATGTCGCGGTAGCTAGTACCAACTGCTCATTTTCGTTCCCACATGTTCGCGTAGAGACTGACAATTTTGCAGCCGTGATGGCTTTGATAGAACATCTCGTTGAACTCGGTCATCGCCGAATTGCCCATATCGCGGGAGATCAGATATCCGAGGCCAGTCGCGAGCGACGTGAGGCTTTTTTACAGTCGGTTGAATTCTTTAAACTGAATTCTCTTGAGTGCCCTGTGCATTTCAGTGATTGGCAGTCTGATCAAGCGCGTGCACTCGCTCGAGAATTGCTCAATCAGCCTAATCGTCCGACGGCAGTTGTTTGCGCCAATGACTTGATCGCTGCTTGCACGCTTCAAGTTGCCAACGAACTGAAGCTGAAAGTGCCAGAAGAACTCTCGATTGTGGGAATGACTAATGAACGGGTCAGTCGCCTGACAGTTCCAGAAATAACCACGGTTAGTATCCCAGAAAAGGAGATCGGACGTGCGGCAATGTTGGCACTCATCAAATCCATTGATACAAAGCAAGCTGAGGGAAATCAAGGGATCGACCGACATGCCTGCTCTATTGTGACTCGAGGATCGAGTGCTGCTGCACCGAAATAACTTTTAGGTCGCAGGTGAATCATCATTGGCGGCAATGAAGTTGCTGCTCCTGAGCCGGATGCCAGAGCAATTCACTTCCCCAGCAACTGTGGGGTGGTTCTGATTACTTTAATCGACAGCAGTTCAGCTATAGTTCGACGCTGACCCTCAGTAGTTGAGTGAGTTGATTCGACACGCCCTGATGGTTGATACAATAGTACTGATTAGCTAAGCGCGGGCAGTTCACAAAAGAGGTCTTCAATCATATTCGTCAGTTCCTCACGAATAACAGGTTTAGATAAATAGCCATTCATTCGTGCCTCCAAGCAGCGCTCTTTCATGCCTTTCATTGCCCAAGCGGTGACTGCGATAATAATCGTTTGCCGTGCATTAGTGTTGTCGAACTGAGATTCTTGTTCTCGAATACGAGCAGTTAGTTCGAAGCCATCCATATCAGGCATGTTCAGGTCCATAAAAAGTATATCATACTGTTGATCACGCATGAATTCGATGCATTCGGTTGCATTATAAGCAATATCGCAGGCGCATCCTGCCTTGTTGAGCAGCGCAGCAAGTAGCTTCGAATTTACGCGATTATTTTCGACAATAAGCATTTTTAAGTCTCGATCCTTCAAGCTAGTAATCGACCTTTTCGGGGATTCCACTTGGCTCATACTTTCAAACTCCGCATGGGAATATACGGGGATAGAAAAATGGAAAGTGGTGCCGATACCTGGTTCACTATTTAACTTGATTGACCCGCCGAGTATTTCACACAAGCGCTTAGTGATGGCTAAGCCGAGACCCACACCATCGTATTTTCTTGTGGTTGATGAGTCCACCTGGGTGAAAACATCAAATAGCCGTTTTTGATCGTGTTCGGAAATACCGATACCAGTATCTATGACGGAACACTCTATCATACCCATGTAACCGTGATGTTCACTGCATTCATTGAAATTAATAAATTCTATTCGTATTTCTATTGAACCGTCATTGGTAAACTTAATTGCATTGCCAATAAGATTTATAAGAATTTGCCTGATACGATTCGGGTCAGATTCAACAAAGGCGGGCACGCTTTCATCAATGTTGATAATTAAATCAACGGATTTTCCTTTCAATTGTTCATGTAGTATTTTGACCGCATCTTCTAACAGTTCACGGATGCCAAAACTTTGTTTTTCGATACCCAGTTGACCTGCCTCAATTTTTGAAAAGTCCAGAATGTCATCTAGAAGTCGTAATAAGGTATTCCCGCTACTGTGAATAATATCGATAAATTCCTGCTGCTCCTCGTCTAGTTCAGTGTCGCACAATAGCGAAGTAAAGCCGATTACTCCATTCATGGGCGTGCGGATTTCATGACTCATGGAGGCGAGGAACTCCGATTTGATCCGACTTGCCTGCTCAGCGGCTTCTTTGGCGTCATGTAAGCTTTCAGCTTTTAACCTTTGCGCCTCTGTTAGTCGGTCTTGTAAGCGTTTTTCGCGATCCTGAGCGAGAGTACGTTCTTCTTTTTCAATGTTGAGTTCCTTAATTCGTTTCGAGAGTTCATTGGAGGCAAGTTTGAGTCGGGTATCTGACTGCTTGACTCGTGTTAGCATATGATTAAATGCACGTGAAAGTTTTCCTAGTTCGTCGTTGCTATTATGCTGCGAACGCAGGCTGTAGTTTTCAGTATGCGAGACTTCATCTGCGATTCTGGCGAGGTCCTCAACTGGTGCTGAAACGCGCCTCAGGTAGCCGAGGGCCAATTTGATTGCGAGTGCAGTGCTCAGAATGATTGTTAGTGTTGCAGTAATCGCTGAGCTGTAAATTGCGGAAATGACAGGCTTTTTTGATGACAAGACAAGCACGCGACCAATAGTGTCGCCGTCCCAATAAATGACTCGTTCGACTGACAAGCATGGAGAAAAGGTGCCGCATTCATCTGGTCTTGGCAATGTTTCGTGTTTGTGATTAAGATCGGGTTGACTATAGGTGGCGAATGTTTCACTATCATTGGTGTAGAGAGCTGCCGCCTCAATATGCGTTTTAAAGCGCAGAGTGGATAGCGTAGTCTCGGCTTCAGATTTAGAATTAAATATGAGCGAAGCCGCTATGTTTGCAGCGAGCAGCTCGGTCGTGGTCTCAATCTCCCGCTGAAGTCTATTATTCGCTAATCGAGCTTGAGTGATGATTGTAATCACTCCGCTAAGGGTCACTGCAAAAAGAGCAGCACATGTAATGATCAGGGTCAGCTTATTGCGTACAGATAGATGTGAGAAGCGCTTGAGCATGACTTTCTAGAATTTAACCTCCTCCGCGTGGCGCAGTAGGTTACCGCTTATTTCAAGACCACACGCTTTCACGGCTGCGAGATTGACCGAAAATGACAAGCGGTCATCGACCACTTCGACCAGAACCATGGCGCCGGCTTCAAAAACTTTCGGTTCTGTAGTCACGGTCATAATCGGCAACTTATCTAATTCATCTCTGGCCTTGATGAACCGCTGCAACTGCTGCTTTGGTATGACGATTACTTGGCAGTCAACAGCTATACTGTCCTTGTTTTGACGATTGATCTTAACTTTTCGCCCTTGTGTCTCTTGGCCCTCAATTATCTGGAAGGCATCAGCGAGGGCGTCATCCTCCCATAGGGTAAATACAAACGGCGTGTTTGCAGGTGGCCACTCCGTGAACTTTGCAATATTATAGATCAGCAGTGCCTTGCCTTGATTTTCCTCAATCACGGGCCGGTCATTTGCGGCAGCGAGAGGGCCCGTCAATAGCAACACACATAATGCCCAAAAGAAGCATTTATTTATGGGCTGCATGTCGACTAATTAAAAGCTAAGAACAAAACTAGCTGAGAAGCGCCAGTCTTCTGATGGCTGCGGACCGTTTAATTCTTGGTAAAAAGGCGCACCGGCCTCAAGCTCTAGGAAAGTATTTTCAAGCCGGCCGCGAGGGTCCTTTAAGCGCAAACCAACCAGTGCCAGTAATTTAGTGCCACCGAAATTATCAGGTTTTACCACTGCTGCTGGATAGGGGTTAATGCTTTCGGGGAAGAAAGGTAAGGCAGGGTCCCTTCCGCTGATCTCATCCCAGGCAACGCCATCGATACGGAGCGATGGCTGCATCCAGTCGGTCAGGGCGTAACGCGTCCAAATGCCAGCTTGGTACACATTGCCCAAACGGTAGTCGCGATCATTCTTACCAGTGCGAAGGGTTAGGTTTAAATCAGCACCAAAGGTCCAGTTGCCCATGGAACCAAAGTAATGGATTGAAGGTTTGATATCGTAGGTTCCAGAGCCGAGCTGCATAGTGTAGGGCAACTGATTGTCAGGGCCAGGACTAGGTGTGTCGCCTGTTTCGTCAATGGATCCGGTCGGAAGGCTGATCCCCAAACTCAATAACAGGTGGTTATTTTTGTCTAGCTGTTTAAACCATGAGATAGCAGTTTCTATGTCTCCAAGGCCTTCGCTAACAATAGTGAAATCCTCGAAGCCAGGCTTAATGCTTATGTGTTCTGATGACTGTCGGATGTAAGGGATACTCAAACTCAAGGTGATTTGTTCCGAGAGGGTGTATGCACCTTTAAATTGTGTAGCCTCTTGCTTGATGACTGTCGGCACTATTGGGAAATTTTCTTTAGTGCGGTCTGGAACGATCCCGTTCCACTGCACATCCTTAAACGACAGGTCCTTTGTGCCGTCCATGTAACCATCAAATTTGACCTTGAGGTAACTGGTACTGAAGTGGAAGCGACTGCTATCCAAATACCCTACTGGCATATCCTGTTGGACCGGCTCGAAGGTATTCATATCCGAATACGAGCGAATGATCTTTGCGTTGAGCAGGTCACCTAGGCTCATATTAGCTAGGTCTACGGGCGGAGTTTGGCCGAAGGCACTCAAGCCCATGGCTAAAAATAAATACGCGAGTAGGTAGTTTTTGATGTGTTTCACGATGTGAATGGGGTGTAGATTTAAAGCTAATATTCTTAAAAGGTTTATACTTTAGTGCAAGCTTTAACAAAGCTGCCGTGGCTTATCTAGTATGTCGCATACGTGCCGTTCCCCTCATCGCACAGCAATTTTAATATATTTAAGCCGAACATGCGGGCTGGCAATTTGTTAAAAACGCTAGGATTAGTTTTCTTTGCCGATGACTTCTGGATTTAATAATAAAGCGTCATGAAGTGCAATTTTTCAAATTTGCTTCTAATCTTGGATTTGCTAAAGTGGTAGTAGCGCTGCGGGTTTGGTGATGACAAGCAGTAGAATGTATTCATTTTCTGCATGCAGGCTCGAGCTTCGAAGTAATAACAGAAGCCTTGGGTTAAATGATGAACTAAAATACAGTTGGAGTTAGTTAAATGAAATAGATGTCTTTTGGGCTGTGCATAATTGGGGCCTTTTTCTTAAGGCTTACGCTGGTTTGGTTTTGGAAAAGGTCACACCTTTAGTTTGGTATGAAATTTGGCTCTACCTGATCTGTTCGTATGCGTCTATACGTGATCACGGTGAGAAATGACCAAACTTTTGATTTTTATTGCAAAATAAAAAAAGCCTCTAAGTCAGTGACTTAGAGGCTTTAAATTGGGTGCAGGGACAGGATTTGAACCTGTGACCTTCAGGTTATGAGCCTGACGAGCTACCGGGCTGCTCCACCCTGCATTAAATAGTATGTAAAACGTTTTGAAGCAGAAAAACGCTTTCCCTTCGTGCGGCTAGCCGTTTGAAGAAGTTGCGGACTAAACGCGCATGTGTGTTCGGTGTAAAGGGCTATTTTTGTAAAAATGGTTTTTATTTAAGGGTGAAATCGGCGACCAGAAATTGATCCATTGCTTTTCTAGTGTCGGGCTTGGTGGTTCGAAACCGCGCTTTTTATAAGATTCATGTTTTTTACGCTTTTCCTTCGACGCTGGATCAGCGACAAACTAGCCATGCCATGGTATATTTACCACGCCTTGAAGCAGCTATTCCCTTCGGGGCGCTTTTTTTCCTTTTTCTCACTGATGTCGATCGTGGGGGTCATGCTTGGAGTCTGTGTATTGGTGATTGTGCAGAGTGTGATGAATGGCTTCGGTGAGGGTATTCGATCGCGTCTGGTGGAGACGCAGGGGGACATTCGCATTCGCTCCGATGAGGTAATCTACGACTGGGAGGAGCAGAGCGAATTGCTGCTGAGCGAAGAGCATGTGATTGGGGTCGCTCCTTTTGCTGAAGGGGTGGTGATGCTGCAGCATGATAATCGTCCGCAATTCCCGATGATTCGCGGCATTGATCCTATCGCAGAGCAAGCTGTGATTCCGCTGCAAAAGTTTCTGACGTTCGGTAATCTTGATGACTTTGATGATGATGGCGTGTTTCTTGGCGAGGGGCTAGCGCGTACTCTAAAGGCGGGGCCGGGGTCGGTGGTTGAGGTATTTACGCCGTTGATGCTGGAACGATTAAAGCAGGATGAGGTATTATTACCCAGAGAGTTTACTGTGATTGGTTTGTTTCGTACAGGTTCCCCACAGGTGGATAGTAATACGATGATTTCGACGCTGCGTGTGATGCAGGAGTTGTATGGTCTCGAAGATGGCGTACACGGCCTAGTGTTAAAGCTACGCCCGGGGGTAAAGGCGGACCAATTTGCCAATGAGCTTGAGAGACGGGTCCTGCCACCTAGATTGCGAGCCATTAGCTGGATCGATTCGAACCGAGAGTTCTTATTTGTGATCGAGCAAGAGAAGCGGGTGATCTCGTTTATCATCATCTTCAT
>JABJQI010000238.1 GCA_018663485.1 Opitutia bacterium | reverse complement strand
GTTTTAGCATAAAAATCAACATCGAGGTTGGTTCGCACTCCCACCACTCGCCCATCCTTATAGATCAGCCCCTGCACCATCGCCTGAAACAGGTCGAGGTTGGCCTGCAACTCAAGCACGTGCTTCATCCGGTACTGATACGCCTTCTTATCGCACTGAGCCCGCGGCGCCTGCACCGCGGGACCCTTAGAGGCATTCAACAAACGGAACTGAATCGCCGTAGTATCCGCATTGATCGCCATCTCACCACCCAGGGCATCGATCTCACGAACCATGTGACCCTTAGCCTGCCCACCAATCGCTGGATTGCAGCTCATTTGAGCAACCGTATCCAAATTGCCAGTCAACATCAAGACATCGGCACCAAGACGCGCAGCGGCGAGGGCGGCTTCACAGCCCGCATGGCCTGCGCCGCAGACAATCACATCGTAGGGCTGATTTGGCCCGAATTTTAATCCACCACTCATTTTCCGATACAAAACTGTTTAAACAGGCTGTCGAGCATACGCTCGTTATCGACCTTGCCGACAACCTTGCCAATGGACTCCACCGCAGCACGCAGATCCGACGCAATCAACTCCGACAAATCTCCATCCTTCATTTTCTGCGCAGCCAACTCCAGCGAGTCACAAGCCTCACTCAGCGCGTTCGCATGCCGCGCATTGACAACCACACCGTCAGTGGCATTCGGCTGCTGCACTGCAGACTCGATCGAATGCGTCCACAGCTCCCGAAACGCCTGCAGTCCAACATGCGCTTGCAGCGAGATTCGCGCATGCTTAAATTCGGCCATAAAGTCGTGATGCTCAGACGCATTTGGCAAATCAATTTTGTTCTCGATCACGATGGTATTCTTAGGCGTCATACGAGCCAACAGAGATTCAGGCAGGGCAGGGGAGGGCGATGCGGCATCCAGCATCAACAAAAAGAAGTCTGCGGTTTCGGCCTGTTCGATCGTATGATTGATGCCAATTTGCTCAATCGCATCACCGGCCTCATGTAGGCCTGCTGTATCCAGTATCTCGATACGCCAAGGCCCCACCATTAAAAATGCTGAGATATAGTCACGAGTCGTGCCTGGTATGTCACTAACGATCGACCGGTCCGATCCAGTCAGCGCATTGATCAAGCTACTCTTACCCACATTTGGCTCACCAATAATCAGCGTCTTGACACCCTCGTGCAATAATGCCGTATAGCGCTGCGTGTCAATTAGTTCCGAAACCTCAATAATTAGCTTTCGCAGCTCTGAAGCAGGCCCGACTTGATCCTCGCTAGGCAAATCTTCTTCAGGAAAATCAATATATGCTTCGAGATGCGCCATCACACTCAAGAGCCGATCCGTCAACTCACTCATCTTACGCCCAACTGAACCATGCAACTGGCGCTGCGCCACCTCGATACTACGATCCGAGCGCGCACGAATCAGATCTGAAACTGCCTCGGCCTGACTCAAATCCATCTTTCCGTTTAGGAAGGCAGTGCGGGTAAACTCACCCGGCTCTGCAGATCGACAGCCTCGAGACATGAGATCTGCCAAGATCTTCTGCACGATCAAAGGGTTTCCATGTGGAGCGATTTCAAGCATGGCTTCACCCGTAAAAGACTTACCCAACTCGAAGTACGTGAAGACACAGTCATCTATACTCGCACCAGCGACATCTTGGTAGGTGCCAAAATGAGCATAGCGTGGCGGTAGTGCTTGCTCACGACCTAGAATTTGAGCCGAGAGGGCCGAACAGGCCGGACCACTTAAGCGAATCACCGCAATGGCTGATTCGCCAGCCGGAGTAGAAAGAGCAACTATTGTATCAGTAGCAGGCATAGTGCCGCAAAGTTCGTCACATATGCCGTGGCGTCAAGTACACATCTAAAGCGCTTTATTTGACGATGAATGAGAAACAATCTAGCGTAGGGCACATAGAGTGAAAAATAAACCCACTTCTGGAGGCTTAATATCACAACAAAACACCCGCTAGACCCCATAGATACTGACATTCGCTGATACTTTTAGAAATCATGATTTGAGCATAAGCACCGGATTCGATGGCAGCCTTTAATTTCTCGCTACTAGTTGAATCAGAGAAACTTGCATAATAACTGTACACATTGAGTCGCACGTGAATTACCGCGACCAAATGGACACCCTAGAATCTAAAATTTGTAGCTCAATGACTGACCAAAGACGTATGCAGTTTGCCAAGTTGCATCATAACCGAACCGCTTTGTTTGAAACATATAAAATAGCTCAAGCTTGGTTTGCTTATTAATTCTAAAAGATAGCTTCAATGGCCTGAAACGATTTTCAAACAAGCGGTTTGTGGTATGATTATAGAATATTTCGGTATCCACACCGATAGCCGTTAATGAGCTCATATTCGCGATTACATAATTGAAACTAAAACGATGACGACTGACCCATTGATTGTCTCTGGACTCAATCGCGCGCAGTGCGAGTAGATGACGCATCGATAAACTGATTCGATCGTCAATTTGCCAATTCGGGGCGAGGTAGAGTCGAAAAATGTGCACTCGTGTGTAATCGTCGCCGGATCGTGCCCGCACATCCTCAAATAAGTAGGTGGCACCAATATCTAGGTTCGGATGGAGTTTGTACTCAAGGATTGGATTCACAAACCATGTCGACAGGAAGCTGCTTTCATTATACCAGCGTGTCTGTGCGGCAGCCTTTATGCCCCAGGTGTCATCTTCGTAAAACGTAAAGCCCAGCGCCTGCCATGTGCTGAAGTCTTTATCAAATTGAGCCTGCAGCGGCGATGTACTTAGAAGTCCGACGACGACAACAACGCTTAAGTTGAGAAAACAGGAATGTTCAGATAAACTGTGCATGCCATTGGATGATACACGCACGGATGAATTAACGCAATTTAGCTGATCCTATAATGAGCCAGAATAATCCTAAATACCAATCTTGTTGGCGCTATTCCAGCATGAAAACAAACCTAAATACGCCGATAAAGCATATTCACTAGGCAATCACGATATCGCAAATCCGATGCGCCTCAACCCAAGTAGGGCAGGGTAGTCGGGTACTACTACCAAGAGCAGCAGCTAGATCGCGCACACCTTCTGGAAGTATCAACTGCACTCGAAACGAGTTAACAGTTCGCGAGTTCAAACCTATAAGCGTTATGCTATTCGGATTGCGCCGTTTCACCAGTAAGTGATTCGCCACCACGAACATGGACTTTGGCCATGATCAGTTCTGCCAGTTCTTTAGCTAGTTCAGGATTATCTTTGATGTGTTGTTTCGCAGCCTCACGGCCTTGGCCGATCATCTCACCTTTATATGAAATCCACGAGCCTTTCTTATCCAGCAACTTATGCTCAACACCTAGATCAACCAGAGAGCCTGAGTGAGAAATACCTTCGTTATACATGATATCGAATTCGGTCTCGGTAAACGGGGGGGCAACCTTATTTTTGACCACCTTAATACGTGTTCGGTTACCGACCACCTTGCCCGCTGACTCTTTAATTTGACCAATTCGGCGAATGTCCATACGAACCGATGAAAAGAATTTAAGTGCACGACCACCGGGTTGGGTTTCAGGGCTACCAAACATAACGCCAATCTTCTCGCGAATCTGATTGGTAAAGAGAACCACACATTGCGATTTACTAATACATGCAGTGAGACGACGCATCGCTTGACTCATCATACGTGCTTGCAGACCGACAGTCGTATCTCCCATCTGACCATCCAACTCGTGTTTTGAAACCAAGGCTGCAACCGAATCAATCACAATAATATCGACCGCACCGGAACGAATCAGTGTTTCAGTAATATTCAGTGCGTCTTCGCCACTTTCAGGTTGTGACACCATCAAATTCTCAAGATCCACCCCGACAACCTTCGCGTAGCGTGGGTCGAGCGCGTGCTCCACATCAATAAACACGGCGTTTCCGCCTTGTTTCTGGGCTTGCGCGATAATGCTCAAACAAAATGTCGTCTTACCAGAACTTTCTGGACCATAGATTTCACAGACCCGTCCACGGGGAAGACCGCCAATCCCTGTGGCGAGGTCAATAGCAATCGATCCAGTGGAAATAACGTCAATCTCCATTTTAGTCGCCTCGCCCAGTCGCATTATCGCGCCATTACCGAACTGCTTATTGATGCCAGAAAATGCGAGATCTAAATTCTTGCGATCAGCTTCAGGGTTACGTGCGACTTTCTTAATTTGTGCTTTTACGGCCATATCGGTAATAAGTTAATGTTTGCGTGTTAATTTGTCCTTTAGAGTGAGCACGACTTTGATCATGGCAAGTTTAAATGATAATTTGTTCACTATAATAGTGGAGGATACAGATTTGCGGCGATGCGAAGTATCTAACAGCCCCAAAGCGGCATTTTGAAAGTCTGCATCGGACGCATTAATGCCGGATGCTTATTTTTCATGGATGATTCTTGCACACAGCCCAGGGCTGCTAGTAGCTAATGCTAATTTATTGATTGCTTACCTAACTTTAAAACGATGACTTTGAATTTTGAGTGTATCTCTCGAGGCACAGACTTTAAGCAGTTCGCCTGGCATGCCTATTGGAAAACCCTTCAGCACAAATGAGTGATGAAAAGTCCTTCCCACATCAGATATATCGCGCGACAACACATGCTGCCCGACGATTGCTAGCAATTTCATTCCACGTACCAAGCTCCACTCATCGATAGATTTACCTAAAAGTAATCAGTCGTCACAGATGAGCGCTATCTTCAATTCGCATTGCTGCAAGTTGCGCAGCTAAAAATACCATTCATATTCACTTTTTCAATTAGACCATGCCAACAAGTAAATCAAACCCACCAGTGCCCGATGGGGTGCGCTATGCTCGTTGGGCTGGGCATGCACTTGGAATTATCTTAATCTGTGCAGCAATTGTCTCGGTCATCCGAGGGTTAGAGGGGGCTTTCAGCATCATCAGAGCTAGCTACTTCATCTTGTATGGTATCATACTGAATCTTCCGTTTGTACAAATCTCAAATGCTCGCTGGAAATGGTTCTATGGCCTACTGGTTTTTTGCTCAATCGCTTTCGTGTTCGTGATGGTAGTTTCGGTTATGTTTAACTACATGGATGCGGCAGATCGCGGCGAACGTCTCGGTGTCCCAGGGCTTGAGGGCAGTTTGATCTTTCTGGCGCTCATGCAAGTACCAGCGGTCCTCTTTCAACGTAGACCTGACTTAATCGACTAAATGGCTGCGCACTACAAACACGTCATCTGGGACTGGAATGGCACGCTGCTAGACGACATAAAACTTTGTGTCGATGTGCTCAACGGACTACTTACTAGGCGGGGCAGAGCACCGCTCTCTGAGCAAGACTATCGCGATAATTTCGGTTTTCCCGTGGTTCACTTCTACGATTACCTCGGCTTCGATACTGATAAAGATAACTTTGATCGAATCAGCCGTGAATTTATTGATGACTACCAAGCACGCTGCTTCAAGGAATGTAAATTACACACCGAAACCGTGCAAGTTCTCACTGATCTAGCGCAACTCGGTATGAGCCATTCGGTGCTGTCAGCCGCAAAACAAGACGCACTCAACCAAAGCATACATCACTTCGGTATCCGTGATCACTTTCTGGGCCTAATGGGGGCAGATAATATCTATGCTGAAGGTAAGGTCACACAAGGCCATCACTGGATTGAGCAACTTCACTGGCAGCCAAATGAAATCGTCTTAATCGGTGATACCCTGCACGACTTTGAAGTAGCCGAAGCGATTGGCACGCATTGCATCCTGATGGCGCATGGGCACCACACGACCGAAAGGCTAACAAGCACGGGTGCTCCAGTGGTGCATTCGTTGCGGGAGCTAGTGCAACTACTACGACCGAGTTGATGCCTTGCTGACTCGAGTATTGATCGGATTCGGTCGACACGCCTGATTTAGTTATTAATATAATACTGCTAGACATTCGAATAATACGATTGCCACAAATCGCTTTAGAAAATGAGTTAGCGAGCACATTGACATACGGCTGCTGACAAGCGCCGAATCAATCGACATACTCCGACGCGTCTTTGATGAACCCCACTCCGGACGTTCTCCGCGAACAGAGCCACTTTCATCATTTTATGGACATTGCAATTGTCACTGGAGCTGAAACTCCACTCGGACTTCGCTTAATCGAGGATCTTATTCGCCAAGGGTGCCGAGTGCACGGAATCGGCAACAACTTTTCACACGTCACTTTCGCTGATAAGCATTTCACCGCCCATGCGATTGACCTAAGCGATCTCGAGGCAGTCGGCCGCACCGCAGGGGCCATACTCGAACAGGAAAAAGCGATTCACATTCTGATCCATGCGATCGATGTAACCCCAGGTGCTGCCTTTGAGCAACTACCCGTGGGCAATCTCGAAGCCATTCTAAAAGTCGGACTACTCGGGCCTGTCATGCTCACACGTATGGCTCTACCCAACTTGCTGCGCTTCCGCGGCCAGCTAATTAACATCATTCCAGCCAACAAAAGCGGCCACAGCGCCAGCGCAGTCAACGCCCTCATCGAAGGCGGCCTGCGTGAAATGAACAACGCACTGTTTGATCAGGCGCGCAACGCCGGGCTGCGCGTGACTAACCTAATCCTTCGCCAGAACACAGTAATGGATGATACCACTTTTGCAGACAAACACCTGCAAACTCGTATCGACCCCGAGCACGTCGCCCGCACCGTCGAACAGCTTCTCAATCCAAACGAGCCCAACGTCCCCAACGAAATTACACTGTATCCACGCCTCAGCGCCGCAGCCGAAGAAGTACTCCCGGAGACTGGCCTAGCGATCGATCCATATAATGCGGTGGTGCTTCCCCCACAGGAATATTGCCCTCCAGAGCAGGAGGCTATTCTAACCAAAGAACCGGACCAAATCGAACGCACCATTCCTTACACTGATGAAGAAATGGAAGAAAAAATCGCCTCAGCTATTGAGGACTATGAATCTCAGCCTGAGCGCCACGAAGGGCGAAATAAAAGGAATAACCGAAATGATCGTGACCATCAGCCGAAACAAAACACCTCAAAAGACGCCGACCAGTCAGACCAGGCGAAATCGCGTCGTGGCCTTCGCCGTAGCAGACGCAACCGGAATAAGAATCGCGAACAGCCAGAGGACAACACCGCAACACGCAACGATGAGCGTAATCAGTCAGATTCTAAGAAAAATATATCACTAGTCGGAGACACAGATACATCCGTCGAATCTACAAAGGACAAAGTGCTGGTGAAGACCCCACGTCCTGGACGTAACCGCAGTCGCAAATCTGTTGTTAAACCTGATGGAAAATATACAGCTTACGAGCAGTCTAGTAGTTCAGTGGAAGGACACTCTAAAGCCAGTTCTCCACAGCCAAAACAAGATTCATTCCAACCCCGAGAAGTCGTGCTTACAGCAGCCAAGCCTACAAAGGAGAGGAAAGCAGCCAAGCCTAAGAAAACACCAGCGCCCCGACCACAACAGCCACTCGAATTAGTATCCGAAAAGCCCGCAGTGAAGAAAAAAGCAGCAAAGAAGGCTGCGACAAAGGCGCCTAGGGAAGTCGCAGCCAAAAAAGTCGCGACAAAAAAGGCAGTGAAAAAAGTCACGGCGAAAAAAGCTGCCACTAAGAAAGTCGCCCAAAAGTCTGCTGCAAAAAAAGCGACCAGGAAGACAGCGGGAAAAGCCAAATAGAGCAGGGGACTTGCTGCTTACCATTCAAAACCAATTGCGTTGAGAAACGCACTGGCAATAATGTTATGTCCAACAGCATTCGGATGCACGCGGTCAGCACACAGTTGAGCTGCATGATTGTGCACCAACCATGCGTTAAATGCAGCCTGCACGTCGACAAAATGTAGCTCATTGCGCTCAGCAACCGCGTGAGCTGCCGCTCCATAGCGATCCATCAACTCGCGCATCGGCTCCGTGACATTAGTCTCTAGGAAAAAAGGTGACATCACGATCATGCCTTGCACCCGAGGCAATGTCCGCTCTACCAAGCCCTGCAACTTCTCGCTGTAGAACTGCAACGACACTTGCTCCACAAGTGGGTTATCAAACTGACGCCAAACATCATTGATCCCAATCATCACCGATACCCAATCTGGCTGATGTGCCAATACATCGACATCCCATCGCGCTTCTAAATCCGTCACACGGTTGCCTGAGATACCCATATTCAAATAACGAACCTTGGCCTCAGGATGATGCGCGTTCAATAGGGCCTGCACCTGAGCTACGTAACCAGTACCAAGGTCCGAGCCGCCTGATTCACGGTCACGGCCACAGTCGGTGATTGAATCGCCGACAAAGAGTAGGGTGGTTGGTTGGGTAAACAGCATATAATTGTAGAAATTGTATTTCAGCGCTAACACAAGCGCTTAAGTAGGCCAGTTGCCATTCTCGATACGTGTCGATGAGAAGCGCTCGAAGGTCGCTTGCGTCATTTCATAAGCCCACGCCTCACCAAGATTTACGCCGTCCGTGTTAAAATAATCAACGCGTACTCTCACATATTCGTTAAGCCGATTTGATCGATTTGGCTTAAACCCCTCCAGCACATCAAGTTGAAAAAAATCTACTGCCCGTGGGAATGACAGCACATAACCCTGCACCCATCCGTCGCCACCTAAAAAGGCTCCAGGGTAGCCTACATGTAGATCGTAAAGCTTACCATGGATCTTGGCTGGAATCGCCACAGCAACCTTACCCTCACAAAACTGAGACCAATAAAATCCACCAGGCTTGAGGGTACCATATACAAAGACTTTTTGCGTGCGATTTTGCATAACTTCTACGAGTGCCACTTTAGCGCCCGCTCACCGATAAGAATGTCTGTATTAAACTGTGATAATAAATTGATTCCACATTAGATTTACTGCTAAGACCAGAATGAGTTGCTGAGGGATCATTTAGATATGCGGTTGAGATCATTCGACCTGCCGATTGGTCAGATTTTGAGCATTTTTAGACGACTCTTCAACACTTCTAATCAGCCAGTTCAACTTGTTTGCATATTCTAGGTTTACAATTAGCGCTAGCTCAACATTCTCCGCACTCCTCATGAACCGGGTCTATATTAAAACCTACGGGTGCCAAATGAATGAACGAGATTCCGAAGCGGTTGCTGCGATGCTTCGGGGGAAGGGCTATGCCTTAGTCGATAATGAAAAAGAAGCCGACGTCGTTCTACTCAACACTTGTAGCGTGCGCGACCAAGCCGAACAAAAAGCAATTGGCAAAGCTGGCCACCTTGCAAAACGTAAGCGCAAAGACCCCAACTTCATCATCGGTGTGATGGGCTGTATGGCTCAGAACCGTGGTGGCGCGCTACTTGATAGCTTGCCTGATCTAGACCTCATTATTGGCACCCAGAAATTCCACCGCGTACCCGATCATTTGACTAACATGATCGCTACGATGCAGGGGCAGGGCCCACGCCCCGCCTCGATTGTTGACCTTGAAGAAGAAGCGGACTCACAAAACACGATTAAATCGCACACGAACGAGACCCAGCAAGTTACAGCCTTTGTCAGTATCATGCAGGGCTGTAACATGAAATGCTCGTATTGCATCGTGCCAAAAACACGTGGCACCGAACGCGGTCGACCAATGGACGAAATCATTGATGAGATCGAGCAGCTGGCTGCCAACGGCACACGCGAAGTAACGCTTCTAGGCCAAATCGTAAACCAATATGGCATTAGAGAATTTCCGTTCGTCGACAAGAAAAGCCCCTTCGTACAGTTGCTCGAACGCGTTCATGAGATCGAAGGCATTGATCGTATCCGCTTCACCAGTCCACACCCGGTTGGCTTCAAGCAAGACTTAATCGACTGCTACGCGCGTCTACCGAAACTGGTCGAATATATTCACTTTCCGATGCAAAGTGGAAGCAATCGTATCCTCAAAGCAATGCGTCGCCCGTACAGCATCGAAAAGTTCAAGGGCATCATCTCCAAGCTGCGTAAAGTTCGCCCGGACATGTATATTTCGACAGACATCATTGTCGGCTTTCCAGGTGAAACAGACGAAGATTTCGAACTGACGCGCCAGGCTTTTGAAGCGATTGGTTTCGATATGGCCTATTTATTTAAATACAGCGTGCGTCCAGGCACCACAGCCGAACCACTCGGTGACCCCATCACCAAGGAGCAAAAAGAACAGCGCAATCAGATCCTTCTCGAAATTCTTCGAAAAAGTTCACTTGCTAGAAATGAGGCACTCGTTGGCAAAATCGAAGATGTTCTGTTCGAAGGCCCCGCCAAGAAAGGCGAAAATATGTTTGTTGGCCGCACCGCGGGTAATCGCGTGGTCATCGTCAAAGCCAGCCCGCGCCTAATCGGGCAAATCGTGCCAGTATGTTTTACTCGTGTTACAGCCAGTACATTATTTGGTGAACTAGTGCTTGAGGGGCTAGACACCGCAATGGACGAGGCAACGGCAGTTGGGGTTTTAGCTGGCTAATAGCCTAGTTATCTTTGCTAGATAACGTAGCCACGTTGTTGTGGCGCTATCAAATCTGAGAGTGATCTCCAGTTCGTGGACTGATATCGAGTTCTAAATTGGATTGTGCTACATAAGCAGTGAGACCGCCACTTTGGTTCACTAACACGTGATACCATGGTTGCTCACGTGCCGGCTGTGTTGCATGTGCTAAATACCATTTATCACCGGCCGCACATAGTGTGTCATATGCAACGACAATACCGTGATAGTGGTAGAATTTATGTTTTACCACAGTACCTATTTTATAATCAACTTGAGCAATGCGATTACCTTCCAGCTCCGAGATCACTATCAACATAGCTTAGAACTTAGCTAGATCTCAGTATTGATCAACTCTCTACCTCAAACGCTTCAAGAATCGATTCGATCGATCGAATCGATTGTGGGGGGAAAAAGCTGTTAATTTTAAAAATCACTTGTTGAATTAAGCCGTCTGGACATGATGCACCACCTGTTAGTAAAATGCGTTTAGGCTTAGTCATCGCATTGAGAAAAGGCCGAACCACTTCCCTATCTATCAATGTCTGGGTTAAATGGCATGGAAAGATGTAGTGCCGTATTTCATCCGATGACAGAATATTCGCTTCAGACTGAATATAATGCGCATTTTCACCAAACCGTTGCTCACATACGCGGTGTAGCTGAAAAGTATTTGAGCTGTTTTTTCCACCCACAATCAGCGCAGCATCGATCGGTTGTTCAACTGCTTTTTGGAGTGCATCTTGATTCACCTGGGTCGCATAGCAGAGCGTATCCCCCTTACCTTTAGACCATAAATGTTCTGCCACCTGCGCTTCCCCAAAAATCTGTGCCATGAATTTCCGAAAAAATTCGATAATAATGAGCGTTTCATTGCGAAGTAAGGTGGTTTGATTGACCACAGCCAACTTTTGCAAATCTTTGGTTGGATCGAAGCCCTTCGAGTATAAGCCCTTAAAAGAGTCTTCAAACAGTCGCTTTTTCTCGGCATCTGGTGCCTTAATCACTTCAGTTAAAAGTCTAGCGTGCTCCATATTACGGATCATCAAAGCTGGACCATGACTGGAACAATTCGAAAAAGTAGCCTTGGTTTCTTCGTGTTCCGACTTTCCGTGAATGATGACTGTGAAACCTTCTCTAGCATAACGTCGCGCAGCCTTCCAAACCTTTTCAACTAGCATACAGGTAGCGTCATTCTCTCGAATGCTCAATCCACGACGCAATAAACGGACTTTATCCTCATTGGTTGCGCCAAATGCAGGAATGATGACAACATCATCCGAAGTTAGCTGATTCCACAGTGTATTCGAGCTCTCTGGATTTGAAGCGATACTTCCATCCAAACAGATAGGTAAGCCCTTGTCTGTCTGCAAGTAACGAATTCCACGTGCTAACAAATCTTCATTCACAAAAGGATTGTGAATCAATTCACTAAGCATAAAAACCCGTTTCGTTGGGTTGGCTGCGACAGTCTCGTAGGCACGTTCAATTGCGTTTTGGACACCGAGACAAAAGCCAAAATGACTCGGAATCACGTAACTTACCGCTCCAAAATCCAGCACTGCTGGCGCCCCGGAAGTTTTTTCCTTGGTGCGCCGTGCCGCTTTAATTGCATGGCACAGTTTACTTTGATACAATTCTTCTGACTGCTGGTCTACATAGATCGCACGATTGCGTTCTTTCGCTGTTCGGAACCGATAAATGTATTCGGTTTCGGTCGAATCTAAATATGGTATACGGATCAGATCGGGCTCAATCATCTGTAAGATTTCAGTGAGCAATGGCGAAATATTCAACTGACCATTTGTCGATTCTGTTTGAATTTGGTCTAGGCTGCAATACCGACCATTCTTAATTACTACATCACTTTGAAGTGCGCAATAAATCAACAGAGATTGTTTCACTACCCTGTGGTGACTCAATAAATACGCTTTACCTGGGATACCTGTCACTGATTCGACACAATCCTCAGTAAATTCACACACTTCTCGCGACTTACTTGTGTATGTTGGTTCAGCGTACTGCTCCGAATTGATACGCACCAATAAACGATTGAGTCGATCAAATACGAGTAAAACTGAAAGTGATTCTAATGGGTTATCCATACAATTAAGTTATTGATTATCAATTACTTCCAGTGGAATATAATTGGTTTTTCAATTTCCGCATTTAGACTGTGATGCACTGGGCAATTTTTTGCCGCTATTTCCACATGCCACTTTTGGTCATCATTCAGCGGAATCGGCAGCCAAATTTCAGTAGTTAATTTGGCGATACGCCGAGGAAGATCGGCCGTCATTTCTTTTTGCACTTCAATCCGCATATTATTTAGATCCAGTCCCAGTGCCTCCATCTGCATGCCAATAATTGTCGCAATACAGGAACCTAGGGCCGAGGCACACAAATCGGTTGGCGAAAAACTTTCTCCCTTACCATTATTATCGATTGGGGCATCCGTTTTAAACCTCTTACCTGACAACTCATGCTCTAGCTGGCAACGCAGCCCACCTTCATAATTAATTTTTATTTTTACCATTTCCGCAGCACAGTGGCCAAACACCTCGCACAGGTCAACTTTACGTAGTGGCTGGATGAAATGTATTCTGCGATTGCACCGCGGGTGATCCGTTCTAACCTACATGTCTTCTACAAACGGTCAGCAGCCAATATTATTATGTTTCAGGTCAATTTTAGCGAACAAAGCATGCACGAGCTTAACCAGCTTGAAACTCGCTCACAGATGCTCCTTATAGAGGTGGTCAGTAGTTTAACACAAGAACAGCTGGATCATCCCAATGATGAACTTGGGCGCTTTAATCGTAATGGTAAGACTTATTATCGAGTAAGAGCAGGCGAATTTCGTATCTATTTTGAGCAAGATAAAGATGGATTATTTGCCCACTATATTCTTCACAAAAACACCCTTTCTGATTTTATCTTTCGATTTAAAATGCCTGTGTCAGAAGAGTTTATGGTCGAACAGCACGATTCCTTTTGGAAGTATTTAGAATCGATTCGCCACAAAGATGATGTATCCGAGTAACCCATCGCGACTCAATGAAAGATCCTGAAAAATTGCCGACACATCAATATGCTGATTCCGGCGAGGCGAGTCATATTTATTTGCTTCCTAATAGTCTAACAGCTGGAAATCTTTTTTTTGGTTTTTTGGCAATTATGCGCTGCATTGAGGCGAATTACGCCACCGATCCAGCAGTTATTAATGGCCATTTTACTCAAGCAGTGTGGTTTATCTTTTTCGGAGTAGTTTGCGACGCTTTTGACGGTCGTGTCGCGCGCATGGGCGGCCGTGAATCACTGTTTGGCATCGAATTCGATTCAATTGCCGATGTTATATCATTTGGTGTCGCACCAGCAATGATGATGATCTTTCTGATTCTTAAACCGACAGAGCAATACGAGGGCGTCTTACCCGTTAGTCAATTAATCGGTTTTATATATTTGCTTTGTGCCGCTGTACGCTTGGCACGCTTCAATGTGTTGACTCATCCGATGCTGACGCCGTCAGATCGCTTAAAAGGCACCAAGGACTTCATTGGTCTGCCAGTGCCGGCTGCAGCTGCCATGGTCGCTTCATTAGTATTAGTATACACTAGTTTTGAAAAATATGGTTATGAAATGCACGGTTTTGAGCTGCTAATGCCACCATTAATGCTAGCGGTCGCCTTTTTGATGATCAGCAACATACCTTATCCAAGCTTTAAAGAAATTGATTGGCAGACGAGCACGCGCATACAGACCTTTATTTTATTCATCTTTGGGCTAGGAATCGCCTTCGTCTTCAAAGAGCTATTCTTTGCATTCTTTTTCTTCAGTTATATTGTGTTTGGACCAATTCGATACTTTTTTCGCCTGTACCGTGCTAAGAAACATCTAAAGGAACTTAATTTATCAGCTAGTGAATACCTCGTTAATAACTGTGAAGACACTGTGGAAGAAAAATAAATTCGACGATTCATTCACCTTTCTACCGAACACTTGACTGCACTATTCACTGGAAAAAACGACTCTAAAGACCTACTTAACAATTACTTGTTGAGTTATTATAGCCCATCCACACATATATTAAGAAGAAGAGATTTATATAATAAATAAGAGACTAATATATAATCATTGCCAGTAACTCTAAAATCCCAAAAATTTAAGTCATGAAGTTCAAGATCAACCAAGATCATTTTAGCAACGGCCTCCAACAGGTACTCAATGTTGTCGGTGCGCGAGCCACCATGCCCATCCTCAGCAATGTGCTGATCGAAGCAGAGGAGGGTCACATCTCGTTAACGACGACAAACCTCGATCTCGGTATTCGTTGCCGGATCAAAGCAGACGTGTCTGAGCCAGGTGGCCTGACACTACCCGTGCGCAAATTGGCCACTATCATTCGCGAATTACCCCAGAATGAAATTTTCGTTGAAACCAGTAAAAACAACCAAGCTAAAATAACTTCTGGTGGCTCAAATTTCAAAATTATGGGTATCAGCACAGAAGAATTTCCACCGCTGCCTTCTTTTGAAAATCGACATGTTTTCGAGCTTTCCCAGACTGAAATTGTTAGTATGTTAAAAAGTGTCTCTTATGGCCAATCCAGTGACGAGAATCGCTACATTCTAAATGGCGTATATTTTAACTTTGCAGACGAGAAACTCACTCTTGTTGCAACTGACGGTCGACGCCTCGCTTTAACCGCCCTCGATACTGAGATCAGCGAAGACAACGCAGGTAGTCTCATTCTTCCTGCCAAAACAGTTGCTGAGCTTGAGCGTTTGATGGGTAAGGGTGATAAGGTTAAAATCGCTTTTAATGATCGTCAGGCGGCTTTTGAAATAAGCATCGATGGTTCCGGGGATGCAGGTTTGGTTGATCACCTATATTTGGTTTCGAAAATTGTGGAAGGGAACTACCCAAACTACCGACAAGTCATTCCAAAAGAGACAGAGCATCGCGTCAAAATCGAACGTGAGCTCATGCTTGAGTGCGTGCACCGCGCAGCTCTAGTCACATCTGACAAGAGCAATTCCGTGAAACTAAAGGTAAGCAAAAACCTTCTAGAAATTTCAGGTTCGAGTACTGAATACGGTGAATCGCATGAGTCAATGGCCATCGCTTACGATGGACCTGAAGTTCAAGTTGCATTTAATCCTCAATTTCTCATTGAGCCACTGAAGGCGTTGACTAAGGATGAAGTATTTTTCGAATTCAAAGACGAGCTCAGTCCAGGGCTATTTAAGACACTCGACAACTTTATCTGTGTGGTCATGCCCTTGCGGCTAAATTAATTTTTAGGTTAACAGGTAATCGCATTTATATCATTTATTGCCGAGCGAGTGAGCTAATGTCTCACTCGCTCGTTTTCGTTTAAAGTGCTGATATAAATAAAAATGGAACGATCGTTGTCACCTGGCTTCATATAGCTAATAGCGGATCTATTTATTAAAATTCAACATGTTTGGTACCACACAATCGACTTTTCAATTTATCCTTTTTGGAATAGCAGCTTTAGCAATTTTATTGTCTCACATCGGTATACGTAAGGGGATACCAATCTTTACAGTTTTGGGTCGTTGGCTGCGTTGGATATTGTTCGCTGGTCTATTTTCGTATTTTCTTAAAGCCTTAGAGATCTCATATCGGCCAGATTGGGTTCATTTTATTACTGGGCTAACACTCTGGTTCGTATTAGAAACAGGATATTATTGGATCGCGATTAAAGCGCTAAGTCGCAGCGATATGCCTTTATTCCCTAGCTTCAAAATCAATACCGAAGGTGATGAATGGCCAGCTGATCCATTTTTAATCGAAGTTAGGGAATGGCTTCGATCTGTTGAATTTAACCGGCTCAGTGCATTGAAAGCAGAGCTCTTTGAAGAGACATTTTTACGCGCGTCGATTTATGAAAGTGCCGACAAGCTGACACGGCTACAAATATTATTCATCCCAAAACGCAAGGGAGGGGCGACGGCCTGTTATACTTTAAGCACGAATGGTGAAAACGAGTGCCGGCTCGTTACCGATAATTTGTTTCTACCCTTTGGTGGTTATTACCCAGAAGCTTGGAATATTGTGCGTAAGCCGCTAATCGGTTCACTGAAACGATTACATAAACTACACCAACGACGCCTTACTAATAGCACTCTTAATCCAATTCCCTTCGAAGATAAGCCACTTGAGGAGCTCAACAATCAACAGCGTATTTTGGAGCGTCTCAATTCTGAGAGTGGTTTTTTAAACCCGCGCCAATTTCAAGTAGAAGCGGGTAAAATATCGTACGATGGTCGCTACCGGTTATGGAAAGAGATGTGGTTGCTTGCTTATCTAGGCAAGCCGATGTGCTGAATTTTATAAAGCATAAAAACCACGCGATTGTATAGCAACAATTCAAGAGGCAGCATCTAAATATTCATTTACAATTAAGAAGACTGTTGCTGGATAGGAGAGACAAGACATAAAAATGCCCGAAAACTAACGCCATGAAAAAGACATTTCTAATAAGCGACGCTAAAAATACGCCTGCGCGTGCAATCGAAGCAATTAAATCAGAGCTACGAAAATATGTAAAACGTGAGCGCAATAAGCAATTACCTGAGGGTGTAGACTTTTGGGATTTTGACTGCAAAGTTGGTGAAACAGCCAACAACGCGCTACCGCTACATGTGGCCGAAATTAACTCAGCTCTTGATCATGCCCTGGCCGATGAATGGGCAGCAGTGTATTTCGAGATCCTCGCAAAACCAGCCGTACGAACATACAAAGCTAAAGATTCTACCAGCGAGTTGTAATTGTTTGTATCGATTGACTACGCTCGAAGTGTGACTGTATCTGGATGATCAATAGTGCAGTGCCTACACGCTGGTTGTTTACAGTGCCAGTTGTAAATGAAAGTTCTTCCGTCAAAATATTGAACTATAGATAAAGAAACAAATAAGGCCTCCCATTTGTGGAAGGCCTTATTATTATAAAGTTGCTAGTTTCTCTAAATTTTCAACTGAGGGCGGTCTGCCTTAGGCCAGTCGATATGGTAGAACTTACCACGAGGCTCATCGGTGCGTTCGTAAGTGTGTGCGCCAAAGAAGTCGCGTTGTGCCTGAAGTAAATTTTGCGGCAAGCGAGCAGTGCGATAACCATCGTAGTAAGACAGCGCAGAGCTGAAAGTTGGAATAGAGACACCGTGCTGGGCGGCAAGTGCCACCACTTTGCGCCAGCTAGTTTGTGCTTTGTTGATCGCACCCGTAAAGTAGGGATCCAGCAACAAGTTAGCCAACTCAGGATCGCGAGCAAAAGCTTCAGTGATCTTTTGCAAGAAAGCTGCTCGAATGATACATCCGCCACGAAAAATCTGCGATATCTCACCGAAATTGAGCTCCCAATTGTATTCATTCTGCGCTTCACGCATCAACTGAAAGCCTTGAGCGTACGAACAGATCTTCGAGGCATAGAGGGCTTCACGAATCGCTTCGACCATCTCGGCTTTATCACCTGTGAACGCGACGGCATCTGGTCCACTGAGAATCTTCGAAGCAGCAACGCGCTCGTCCTTTACTGCAGAGATACAACGTGCGAATACAGCTTCAGCAACAGTTGGTGCTGGAGTGCCCATGTCGAGTGCGTTAACTGAGGTCCACTTGCCCGTACCCTTTTGACCTGCAGTATCCAGCACGATATCGACGAACGGCTTTCCTGTTACAGGATCCGTTTGCTTGAGTATGTCAGCGGTAATCTCGATGAGGAATGAGTCGAGGTCGCCCTTGTTCCAATCACTGAAAATGTCCCCCATCTCAGCTGGCTTAAGACCGAGTACGTTCTGCATCAAGTCGTAAGCTTCGCAAATCATCTGCATATCGCCGTATTCGATACCGTTGTGCACCATCTTTACGTAGTGACCAGCGCCATTTGGCCCGATATACGCGGTGCAACTGAAGCCACCTTCGACTGGCTTGCCAGCTTCTGCACCTTCGATTGGTTTGCCTGTGTCTGGGTCAACTTTTGCAGCGATCGCTTTCCAGATTGGCTCAAGGTGCGACCACGCTTCTTTAGAACCGCCTGGCATCAGCGAGGGACCGAAACGTGCACCTTCTTCGCCTCCCGAAACACCCGATCCGATAAAGCGCAAACCTTTAGCAGTGAGTTCTTTCTCGCGACGAATGGTGTCGTCCCATTTGGCGTTGCCACCATCAATGATGATGTCACCTTCCTCCATGAGTTCTGTAAGTCCTTCAATGACTTTGTCAGTGGCCCAACCAGCTTGTACTAAGATAATGACTTTGCGCGGGCGCTTGAGCGATGCGACGAAGTCTGCAAGCGTCTCACAACCTTCGAGGCCGCCCGGTGTATTCGGGTTAGCTGCAACAAACTCAGCCATCTTGGAAGTCGTTCGATTATAGACGGAAATTTTGAAGCCATGGTCGGCGACGTTAAGAGCCAAATTTTGGCCCATGACTGCGAGGCCGATTAGGCCGATTTCGGATGTAGCTTCTGACATAATTTTTCTGGGTTTAATTCATGGAGGAAATTTACTCGCTGCGCTGAGGCAAGGCTAGAGTCGGACTGTAGCTGAATAATAGTCATGTAAGTTATAAGACGAAATTTAATTTCGCCACTTTAGCAAAATTCAAAAACGCTTAAAACTGTATAATCGAAATAATATTTATAAATATGAGCAACACTGGGCGATTAATACTTTTTTAATGTATCGTCATTTACCATCAAGGAGTTTGGGCGACTCGCACATAGATTTTACACATTCGACAAAGAGGGCGGGTCGACCTCACTCCTTTTAGGTAGTCGCACGGCACAATTAGATCAGTCGCAATAACAATAATACCTTTCCGCGTATCGCCGATGAACCTTAATTTCAATGCATCGTCATTTACTATCAAGGAGTGTGTGCGACTCGCACACAGATTTTACACATTCCACAAGGAGCGCGTATCGCCCTCACTCCTTTTAGGTCGTCGCACGGTATAATTAAATCAGTCTCTGTATCATTCATTATTACCTGGCGAATCTATGAACCACCTTTTTTGTGATACAATCAACCTTCAACCAATGAGTCAGTGGATCATCGTTCAGTCGACGATAGCAATGATTTGCAGAGCGGCTTCTTTTTCGCTATGGTTACTTATAAATCCATCACACTGAATTTTAACAGCTACGTATGTGTGCCCCCGTTTGAATCGTCGACTTAAACGAAAGCAGTTTTCTAGGTCGAGTCGTTCTATAAAAAAGCCGTCGGAGCAATCCGACGGCTTTTGAAATTCTGGACAGTTTATCTAATAAACGTTGGTCGTTTCTTGGCTGATGATTGGGTCGCTGAGGAAGTCAGCGCTGAAGGTCATTGCGGCACGACCTGGGCCAATATTTGCGCCTTCGGCAGTGATCGTCAGATTTGTGTCCTTACCTGGTTCCAATGTAGTACGTGGAAAGGTCACGATCTGACCATCGATGATGCCTGGGGCGTCGCCATCGACCGCAGTTGGCTTGATCTTGTCATTAAAAGTGACAGTGACGGTGCCGCTGACTGGCTCGAATTTGCCTTGGTTGCGGACTTGTAAGCTATAAACAGTTTCCTCCTGCACGCGGACTGGGTCTTTGCTGTCGGTGATTGAGACGGTAACACCTGGCACTGCCAGCCAGTTGGTGGTGACAGTGTCGCTGGCTTCGAGGCCATTTTCAGTCAGCACCTTAACAATGTTAGTAGACTTGCCCTTGCGAGTCGCTGCGATCTCAGTGGTGATCAATTGGCTAGATCCAGCTGGGAGGTTTGGAATCATCCAACCAATCGCATTGCCGCTCACACGTCCCCCGCCGTTGTCAGCCACTGAACTCTCCTTAGCGAGAAGATCGGTGATACGCACGTTCCTCAGGTCGGTATCACCAGTATTTTCAATGGTAATAATAAAAGTAACAGGCTTGAACACATAGCCTTCAGCTGGACCACTTTTACGGATACGGATCCCAGATTGGACGACAGTGATCGGAGCACTACCTTCGCCAGCGATAGCGGGCCCGCCATCGTAAGTAGCGATGGCGAGATTACGGAATTCGCCTTGTGTGATGGCCTTGGCACTGTACTCGACGACACTGGTTTCCCCGGGTGTAAGGGTACCAATTGTTTGGCTCAGTGGGGAGGTTGATTCAAAGGCTTCGGGAAGTGTGTCAGTGATGACGACGTTGGTTGCGTCAGCAGAGCCGTTGTTGGTCACAGTCACGGTCCAAGTAGCGATTTCGCCGAGCTCGATGCTGCTCGGGCCTTGTTTGACAACGTCGAGTTGTGGCTGACCAGAAAATAATTTTAGGCAAACAGCGTTGTCGACCGAAATATTCGAGCAAATTTGGTGATCTCCTTCACGAGTGGAAACAACGGTGACGTCAATGGTTTGTATTGAGCCCTTTTGCATCGAAGAAAACACCCAAGCGACCTGATTGTCTACGAGAGAAACACTTGGCTTGGCAGACTTAAATTGAATACCAACAGGAATAGTCTCCGTTACTCGGACTGTGCTGAGTGCGGCCAGTGCTTCGGTTCGAATACGGTATTGAATGTTTTCTCCCACAGATGCTGGCTGCAGTACGGTTTTCGAGACTCTGATTTGGTCGGTCTCGAAGATAACATCAAAATCGTCATCAAGCGCAATACCTTGGTCTGATACGGTAACTGGCTGATTGGTAGTCGCTTGCGATGAGGCGTTCTGCGATGGAGTTGCAGCGATGGTACTGCGATCCACTTGCGAAGGAGCAGGTGTTTGGCAGCCAGTAAAAGCAAATGTGATGCAGCCTAGTATTAGGGCGATGGGTGAGAATAAGCGATTCATCTCTTGGTTCTAGTACTTCGTGCTAACATGTAAAGCACTAGAAAACGGATCAGTACTCAAAGACCAAGTGCGAGCAGTCCGCCAATAAAACCTGCGACACCGCCAAAGATCATGTGGCCAACTAAGTGAAGCAGGCCTTGTTCTAGGGTAGCTTTGCGATAAGTCTCAATCGGATGGCGTTCGCTGGCGATAAACATCAGGCAGTAGCTCATGATGAGTCCGTGAAAAAATCCAAACCCGAGACCCAGGAAGACCGCAGACGGAAAGCTTAATGAATGCATCGCGTTCATGAGTAGAAAATACAGTACCCCAAATACTATGCCGGCGACACTGTGAATGAGCGTGCCGAGTATTGCCGCTCGATCGACCGTGCCGGTAAAAAAACTACCCAGCGCAATGACCATATCCACTCGTTGACTGTAAGCATGGCTGACAGTGCGCATGAACAGGTTCATCGCAAAAGATCCAATCAAGCCACAGACACCACCTAAAATAATAATAATTAAATAACTCATAATTTTTAATAAACTACTTTAGCACAGCTTATCGATGGGTAAAGTAAATGAGGTTAAAAAACGTTCATTGTGCCTTTTTTGTAGCGACTGACTTTACGCCACGACTCTCAGGACAGTCCTGTGTGGGCGGTGGCTTTGCGGGCACTGTGATCTCGCGCAGAGGCGCTGATTTTTTTTTACGATGGCTTTGGCTCTGCTGGCACTTGGGAGGGATGACCTCCGTGTCGTCCGGTACGCTGGGGGATTCGCTTCTGGCTCTTGGGAGGGACGACCTCCGTGTCGTCCGGTACCGCTACGGGAATGGCTAACCTGACTAACCGCCCATAGAATATTGGATTTTTAATATTATTTCTAAACTTCTGGCGGTCGACACGGAGGTCGACCCTCCCCAATAGAATCGCCGGCACATTAGGCGCAGAGTAGTATTTTCCCAGTAAATGACGATGAACTTTTTTTGTAGCGACTGGCTTTACGCCAAGATTCTCAGGGCAGTCCTGTGTGGGCGGTGGCTTTACGGGCACTGTGATCTCG
>JABJQI010000166.1 GCA_018663485.1 Opitutia bacterium | reverse complement strand
TGACGATGCACTAGCCGAAGGCGCGCACGGCAAACTCGTCCTCTCCGTGCTGGCAGGCACACCACTCACACGACTTAGTGAAAAATTCTGCAATGCGCGCAACGTCGTGCGTACCATGCCAAATACTCCTGGTCAAATCGGTGCCGGCGTCACAGCCTTTACACCGCAAAATCCGCTCAGCCCTAAGGATCAAGAAATCATCGAAGCGATCCTCGGCTCTCTCGGCAACTTCCACGAAGTCGACGAAGCGGACCTAGATGCCGTCACTGCCCTCAGCGGTAGTGGCCCCGCCTATGTATTTGAGTTTGCCGCAGCCCTGCGCGAGGCAGGCATCAATTGCGGACTCGACGAGTCATTGGCCCATTCCCTCGCCATCGACACCCTCCTAGGCGCAGCTATGCTTATGGCTGAAAGTGAAGGTAGCCCCGAAGCACTGCGCGACGCGGTCACTTCCCCAGGCGGCACGACTGCTGCCGCACTCAAGGTATTCAGCGACAATGACTTTCGCGGACTCGTGGACAAAGCACTCGCCGCTGCTAAGGCACGCTCGCTAGAACTCGCGAAGGAATAACGCAACTCACGCCCAGCAGTCCAACAACGCACAAAAGTCGGCAAGCGGTGTTCTCGAAGCCCCGCAGAAACCTAATAATGCGGCGGTTTTTCATTAGCAGGCATATCACCCGCACCAGCCACTCCTCCAGACGACAAGGCAGACAGCTGTGTCTTCTGCAGCTGCACTAATTGGCTCAATGCATCCAGGCGCTTTGCAAATTGATAAAATTCCGCATCTTGCTCAGCGATATGATGCTCCAAATGAGTAAGTTTCGTTTGAAGTTCGGTAATGGAATGTGCGTCGGACATAGTTAAACTTAATGAACAGGGTGATCCCGAAGAAGCAACAAGGGAAATACACGTAGATCCAATGTATGAATTGAACTCGCCTGATACGCCAAAGTAATCATCCGACTCATTGCGCTACGAGCTCAACAGTAGAATCTCTAGAACACGAAGAACAAGAACGAAAAGAACTCACCACCTTTCTGGTAATATACATCACGGTCAGGGCTCTCAATTTGGGCCCTCGACAAACTGAGGTGTAGAATCTATCCAAATGACTATGCCTCTCCCTGAGAACGAAAGACAGTCATCGACACTGGAGGCAATTCTAGCTTAATTGAATATGGACGTCCATCCCACTCGATCTCCTCGGCAACGACGCCACCGCTATTACCAAATCCAAGACCGCCATATTCTTTGGCATCGGTATTTAAAATCTCTTGCCAGAATCCAGGATATGGCACACCCACTCGGAAACCTTCTCGATGCACGGGTGTATAATTGCCCACGACTGCCAATGTATCGGTCTTCTCAGTGCCATTACGCAGGAAGGTTAAAACACTGTTATCTGCGTCCGAATTATTAATCCACTCGAATCCGTGCGGATGATTATCGCCCGCGGCAAAACCAGGAATCTGTTGGTAGATGCGATTGAGGTCACGCACCACGGTCTGCACACCTTGATGGTCCAAGTAATCCAACAGGTGCCAATCCAAACTATCATCGTGGGCCCACTCTGCGGATTGACCAAAGTCACAGCCCATAAAGAGCGTCTTCTTGCCTGGCCACATCCACATAAACGCATACAGCAAGCGAAGCTGACGTGCCTTATTCGACATCGGCTCTCCTGGCATTTTCAGCATCATCGAGCCCTTACCATGCACGATTTCATCATGTGAAAAAACCTGTGTGAAATTTTCGGAATACTGATAGAGCATCGCAAACGAAAGCTGGTGATGCTCGAATTTCCGATAAATCGGATCTTTCTGAAAGTACTCCAAAGTATCGTGCATCCAGCCCATATTCCACTTCATGTCGAAGCCGAGGCCACCTTCGGATGTCGGCTTAGTCACTCCAGGGAATGCGGTCGATTCCTCAGCAATCATCAGCGTGCCAGGATAATATTGATGCACCAGATCATTGGTGCGGCGCAGAAAATTAATTGCTTCGAGATTTTCGCGTCCGCCATACTGATTCGGGATCCACTGCCCTTCTTCTCGAGAATAATCCAAGTACAGCATCGACGCCACGGCATCGACGCGCAAGCCGTCGATGTGATAACGCTCACACCAAGCCAATGCGCTGGCGATCAGAAAAGTGCAGACTTCGTTGCGACCGAAGTTAAAAATATAAGTACCCCAGTCCTGATGGAAGCCTTGCCGCGGATCGGCAT
>JABJQI010000135.1 GCA_018663485.1 Opitutia bacterium | reverse complement strand
AAGTATCTCACTCACCTGCGAGTCCTTGAAAATGTCGGCATGACTTCGATCGAGCCGATCGAAGTCAACGGCGTGAAGATCGCACCGATCGAGTTCCTGCGCCACGTGCTGCCCGACCCAGGCAGCCTCGGGCCACGCACCAAAGGTAAGACCTGCATTGGTTGCGACATCGTCGGCACCAAGGACGGCCAGAAAAAGCGCATCTTTATCTACAACAGCTGCGACCACCAAGAGTGCTACCAGGAAGTCTCCAGCCAAGCGATCAGCTACACCACCGGTGTGCCTGCAATGATTGGCGCTCAGATGATCTTGCGTGGACTATGGAAGCAACCAGGCGTTTGGAACATGGAGCAAAATGATCCCGACCCATTCATGGACGAGCTCAACAAGCGCGGCTTGCCATGGCAGGTGGTTGATCTGCCGTTGGAATCGGATCTGTAGGAGCTTTGCTTGCGAAACTGTCCAAAAACCAATTCCAGAGGCCGATCTGCACATGATTAAGTGGAGGGATGCCGTCCTCGGCGTCTGCACTTAGATCGACGGTTTGTTTTGGTTGCGATCAGCACTGACTAGGAAGCGCGCCGACATCGGGACGATGTCCCTCCAATTCTAGCAAGATCAAATGACAATCCCGCGTTACAGTAATTTTGAGACAGCCTCCTTGCGCAGACCGCAAGCTTACAAAATGCTCCAACACTTCGGGCGGATCGCGCACCCAAGGGCATAATAACAAGCACGACCCCTAAGGACAAAAAAGACCGAGGCACTTTGCAGTGACCTCGGCCTTTTTTTAAATCTTTCGATCGACTAGATGATCATGCCCGCCGCAACGGTTGCGTTGGTCAATTCATCAATCAATACGAAGCTACCGGTGATACGGTTCGACTTGTAACTGTCTGCAATCAACGGCGCAGACGTGCGAACCTTGATACGACCGATGTCATTCAAGTTGAATGTCAAATCGTCTTCGACCTTATGCAGCGTGTTGATGTTCACCTTGTAGCACACTTCAGTGACGATGGCTTTCACTTCCTTAGTCGTGTGGCGAAGGATGAATTTACCGCTACCTGCGAGTGGCTTGGAATCAAACCAGCAGATCATCGCATCGATGTCTTGAGTCGGCTCTGGCTGATTGTTGGCTTTCACCAGCATATCGCCGCGAGACATATCGATCTCATCTTCGAGAGTGATCGTTGCAGACATCGGCGCAAAGACTTCCTCTTGAGGGCCGTCCATCGATTCGATCGCTTTGATCTTCGACGCGAAGCCTGAAGGCAACACAGTGACATCGTCGCCTGGCTTAAAGACACCACCAGCCACACGACCAGCGAAACCACGGAAGTCATGATACTTGTCAGAGTGTGGGCGAATCACCCATTGCACTGGGAAGCGCGCTTCGACGTGATTCTCATCCGCACCGATATAAACGGTTTCCAAATGGTAAAGCAGTGTCGGCCCTTGATACCACGGCATGTTCTCAGACTTATCGACGATGTTATCACCGATCAGCGCAGATGCTGGGATGAATGTCACATCGACAATATTATCGAGACGAGACGCGAAGCTCTTGAAGTCATCAACGATCTTGTTGAACACACCTTCGTCCCAATCAACAAGGTCCATCTTATTCACACAGACAACAACGTGCTGAATGCGAAGCAAGTTGGCAATAAATGAGTGACGGCAAGTCTGTTCAATCACACCTTTACGGGCATCGATTAGTACGATCGCGAGATTCGCAGTGGAGGCACCGGTAACCATGTTACGAGTGTATTGAATGTGGCCCGGAGTATCGGCGATAATGAACTTACGCTTTGGCGTCGCGAAATAGCGGTAAGCCACGTCAATCGTGATGCCCTGCTCGCGTTCGGCACGGAGACCATCGGTCAACAATGCGAGGTTCACATTTTCGTCGCCGCGAGCCTTGGAGCTTTCCTCCATGGCCTCCATTTGGTCTTCGAAAATTGCCTTACTATCGTAGAGTAGGCGGCCGATCAATGTGCTCTTACCGTCATCAACTGAACCAGCTGTGGTAAACCGCAGAAGGTCCATATCGAGGTATCCTGAATTATTATCTTCGCTCATGTTTTTAAAAAAGTTGTTCGGTGTTTTGTTTTTCAGTGTTCGGTTCTATCTAGTCTAAACTGAAAACTGATGAACTGAGTGACTGTATTTTTAAGCTCCGCTTAAAAATACCCCTGTTTCTTACGGTCTTCCATTGCGGTTTCAGAGCGCTTATCATCGGCACGTGTGCCACGCTCGGTTTGACGAGCGGCTGCAACTTCGTCGATAATATCGTCGAGGTTGTCGGCAGTAGAGAGGCAAGCCCCTGTGCACGTCGCATCACCAATGGTTCGGAAACGAACGGTCATCTTCTCAATCTTTTCACCAGGAAGTAGCTCGATGAAGTCACACACGCCCATGATCACACCATCACGCACGAAGCAATCGCGCTCGTGCGAGAAGTAGAGGTGTGGCAGTTCGATGTTTTCCGCCTTGATGTATTGCCAAATGTCCATCTCCGTCCAGTTACTGAGGGGGAAGACGCGAAATTGTTCACCATGGCCTTTACGGCCGTTGAAGATATTCCATAACTCAGGGCGCTGGTTCTTTGGGTCCCATTGACCGAAAGCATCGCGGTGTGAAAAGAAGCGCTCTTTCGCACGTGCCTTTTCTTCGTCGCGACGACCACCACCAAGTGCGGCATCGAACTTGTTTTTTTCTATGCCTTCAAGTAGTGCGACCGTCTGCAAACCATTACGGCTGGCACGTGGCCCCTTCTCTTCGACGACCTTGCCCTGATCAATCGACTCCTGAACCGACGCGACGATCAATTCCGCGCCGAGCTCGGCAACATACTTGTCGCGAAACTCCATTGTCTCTGGAAAGTTATGGCCGGTATCGACGTGCATCAATTGGAATGGGAGCTTCGCTGGCCAAAAAGCCTTCTTCGCGAGGTGTGCCATGACAATGGAGTCTTTACCACCGGAAAAAAGCAGGACTGGTTTCTCAAACTGTGCAGCAGTCTCGCGAAGAATAAAAATCGCTTCGGACTCGAGCTGTTTGAGGTGAGTGATTGTGTAATCGTTATGCATCGTTCTATGTTGTGATTTAGAAGAAATAATTAGGGATTTAGACCTAAGCGGTCAGTTCGATGAGCGGCATGATCCGCTCGAGAAGTTCGTTAATCGACTCTTCTTCGGTTTGAGAATCGGTGGAGATCACCCAGTCGTGGTCCGCTGAGGTCGGTTCTTCAAAAGAGGAATCTTTGCCAGTAAAGTCCTTTACGCCACCGGCTGCGGCCTTTGCATAGAGGCCTTTGACGTCCCGCTCCGCACAAGTCTCGAAAGACGCTTGCACATACACAGGCGTAAAATCATCCGTGCCGACGATTTCGCCAGCAGTCGCCCGCAGGTCGCGCTTTGGAGTGATAAAGGACGTGAAGACCACTATGCCGGTATCGAGGAACAGACGTGCCACTTCTGAAATCCGGCGAATATTTTCCTGCCGGTCTTCATCCGAAAAACCGAGGTCGCGGTTCAAACCGCTGCGAATATTATCGCCATCCAAGATCTTAGTCAAAATACCGCGCTCGGTCAGCTTGCGCTCAACGGCATTGGCCAGCGTGCTCTTACCAGAACCAGAGAGACCATAAAACCAAAACACATGTCCACGCTGACGTAATTGCGCCTCCTTGGCGTCACGGCCAAGCATGCGGTGAAATTCGGTGTGGATATTCTCGGGTGTGCTCATGGCATGAAAACTCGGGTAAAGGCGGGATTCTTAAAAAAAGTAAAGGGGTTATTCTTATTATTAGTTCTTAAGTCAAGAACTAATAATAAGAACTCAAGCTCTATTTTCCCATAAGCGAGATACCATCTTCGGTGTTCTCGTCAGAGCGGAGGTCGGGGACGACATTCGCCGACGAAAAACCACTAGCTTTTAGCCTTCTTCGCTTTAGCAGGCGGCGGCACTTTCAACTTTCGGGCACTCAGTGTCCAAGCCGATGAAAGTGTAGTCTCGCCCACATTCATCGCAACTTTCGCTCCAGCTTCTAGCAGGGAAATCCTCAAAGCCTTGGCCAATCCATTTCGATCGATCAGTTTCTGATACAGGTCGAGCGCCAACTCGCTTTCTCCATGCTTATTTAGAAAGTCCGCAATCTTTTTGACCAATACCACTTCATCACTTGAAAATACGGTAATGTAACGAACGACCTTTAGAGCTTCGACCGCTTTTTTACTCTGATCTTTAGCTGCATACAATTTCGCCAACTGATATGCCAAAGCCAGCGACGGTTGCCGAACGAACTGCCTCCGAGCAAATGCCACAGCCTCATCGGCTTTGCCTTCGGCTTGCAGACGATTGATGTGCCGCAGACAGAGATACGCGCTGAACGAATTGTTCATCGATTTCTGCAACTGCTCATCCAGCCCAACCTTAAAAGGGCGATAGAGCGGGTCGCCGATTGCCACGCCCTGCCAACTCAGCGCCGGATTACTAAACATCGCCGCCTCGCCGAAAGTGTGACCCTCAAGCAAAGCGCCCAACAGCATCTGCGGGCGATGCGTGTACTCCAAATACGGCTCGTAGACATTGCCGACCGTCGCGCAGTAGCCCTGATTAACAAAAGCCCCCAGCCAGCCTTTTGCAGTCGAACGCACGGAGGTCGCCGAAAAGCTATGCAGGTGAAATCCGATCGCCCCAGGCGGCACTGACCACTTGGCCTCGCGCCATGGCCCATAGGCATCCTGCCGATACCAGCCCATGTAAATCGCGGGCGCATCGTAACGATCTCTGCCGTCCATTGGTCGCTTCGTCTTCTCAAAATCAGTGTCGAAATACGCCGCCACTGCAAGGTCACCGGCCGCGATCATCCATTCGTCCCCTTTCGCGTGCGGACCACCAATATCGAAATACGCCCGCCCCTGCAGACCCTCGGCTTCGGCTTGCATGCTTCGAGCAATCATTTTTTTAACGACTCCAACACTCGGCCCGTCCAATCGACTGACCCGAATCACTCGCTTCGCATCCGAACTCGTGGGCGCCATGTTAGAGAACAAAGGATTCGGCACAAACGCAGCCATTGGCAAATTCGCAGGCCCTGCCAACAAGGCCAGCTCTCCATCGACGGAACCGTTGTTCACCTTGAATTGCTTCGGCAACTGCTCAGAGCTGACGGCTAAGAGCGTCGGATCATTGGCAATACGAAGCGGCACACCGCGAGTCGTCACCAAATAACTGATGTGGTGCCTTGCCACCGAAACACGCTCACGCCCGACAACATCGCGGCCCTTGGCTTTCACCGCACTCATCCAATCCTGCTCAATCAAAGCATTGAGCAGCGGATTATAAATAGTATCCACAAACTCACCTACGCTGACGGTCTCCTTAGTCGACATTGCCAGCGAAATGATGTTGGCCTTCGGAATTCCACGCTGCTCAGTATAATATTTAGCGATCTCATTCGAACCACTGTCGTTGGCATTGACGACCACCACCACATGTGCGGCCTCACCAGCGGCTTGGCCAAGCACGCAAGTCGGCAGCAAGCTGGCTAGACCAACAATACTCAGGAAAAATTGATTCACAGACATCGGTTATTGGATACGTTGAAGTCGTTTTCGATAGTCAACGATACCATTATATAAACTTCGGGCAAGTTTTTGACGAAATGCCGGGGAACGTACTTTCTTGGCAGTTTCCGCATGCGAAATAAAGCCCAATTCAGTTAACACACCGGGACACTCAAGGTCTTTGAGCACTGACCAGCGCGCGCGCTTTATACCACGATCCGGTCCACCTAGGCCCTGCACTAACGCACGCTCGAGATGATAGGTAATCAAGGTATTCCAAGGGTCTTGTTCATTCCCAAGATAGCGCTTAGCATCCTTACTCGTCGGACGCGGATACTTGGACGAGGCCTGATACTGTGGGGTCAGCGCAAACGACTCAAAGCCGGATGCCGAAGTTGAACTAGCAGCATTGAAATGTAGGCTAATAAACAAGTCCGCCTTGGCACGGTTCGCCACCTTTGGGCGCTGCGCCAAGGGAATATAGACATCGCTATCACGCGTCATGACGACCTCGAACCCAGAGCGTTCCAGCAGCGCCTTCAAACGCCGAGCCACATCCAAGGTTAGGTTCTTTTCCATCAAACCGTAGGTGTTATTACGCGCCCCGCTGTCCTTTCCCCCATGCCCAGCATCAATCACCACACGCCGAATTCCTGGGCGTTTTTTAAACACCTGCGGCGTCAAAATAGGCTGGAGCACATGCTGATAATCGGCCGTCGTGATAAACAGCTGGCCCTTTGACTCTATCGTCGGAAATCCCAAATATATCGGCAAACGATTGAGGTATAACACACGAACATTTTTACCGACATCAACCGTGGTCCATTGACTACGCAGGCGATATGTTTTATTGCCCTGTAACCAATACGCTTGCATGCCGAAAGTTTTACCCACCGTCGCAAGATCAATATACGACTTACCCTCGATCTGAATCTGCCGAGCCGACAAGGCTGTGGACATAAAAAAGCTTAGCACCACAAACAGTGCTAAGCTTTGAAAGATAATAGAATTCGCCAGGCGGTTGACCTTAACTGAAAGGACGCCGCTGTACATAAGAATTAGGATTCACCTGTTTCAACGCTGGCATCTTCGCCTAGATCTTCATCGTGCTCCTCAATCTCGCTATCATCACGATCATCATACTCATGATCTGGCTGATTAAACTTCAGCACACGCTTGCCTTCTGGCAATGGCGACAGAATGAGCGCCACTTGACGGCCGACTAGACGCGGCTCAGAATCTGCGGTGGCGATGCCAGATAATTCGTCTTTAGCAAGGTTCACTCGCACAAAGCCTAAGTCGCGGTGTTCGTTCTCACGTCCACGAAACTGCAGAGTGAGCTTCACCTTATGGCCGTGGTTAAGGAAACCCTCAGCACGACGCAACTTCGTCTCGAAGTCATGATCACCAATGCGCACACGGAATTTAATTTCCTTCAGCTTGGTTGCCTGCTGCTTGCTTTCTTTTTGCTTCTTGCTTTCCTCGTAGAGGAATTTGCCAAAGTCTAAAATACGACAGACTGGAGGACGTGCCGCCGGGGAAATCTCAATCAAGTCGAGTCCTACCTTTTGAGCGAGCTCAAGCGCCTTACGAGGCGGCATCACGCCAAGGTTGGTGCCCTCGGGGCCGATCACGCGCACTTCTGTCGCGCGAATACGATCATTTCTTCTT
>JABJQI010000229.1 GCA_018663485.1 Opitutia bacterium | reverse complement strand
TGACCGACCCGGAGGTGACTCGCTTCTTTATGACAGTGCATGAGGCGGTCGGGTTGGTATTGCAGAGTGCGACTCAGGGTGACGGTGGAGAGATTTTCGTCCTCGATATGGGCGAATCCATGAAGATCGTGAACGTGGCTCGTCAGATGATTGCGCTGAGTGGATATATCGAAGGCGAAGATATTGAGATTGAGTTTACTGGTCTCAAGCCAGGCGAGAAGTTATACGAGGAGGTGCAGCATCTGAGTGAGACGCTGCAGCCGACCAACCATTCGCGAGTCATGCGGTTTGTGGCCGAGGGGTCGCGTGCGGATTCAATTGAGTCGATTGCTACTGCACTCGGTTCAGCCTCGTCGGTGAGTGATTCGACTGAGATCAAACTCACGATTCAACGATTTGTCCCTGAGTACACGCCTTACCTCGGCTAGAGTTCGGTCCGACTAATTTAGTAGTGGTTGAGCGCGGCCTGCCAAATGCCGACTTCGCCGGGATAGCCGATAATGCGCAGTTGTGCTTCGATCTCGTTGTGTGTGGGTTCTTCGATGCCTAGTTTGGGATCGCCAGCTAAGGTGGGCTTGGCTTTGCGGATGAGTGCCCAGACTGCCCATGCGCGGGCGCGGCGCAGAGCTTGTCGATCGCCTCGTAGGCGGGTGGCTTGGTGCTCAAAGCTGATACGTGGGTTGCCTGGGAAATGATCGTCAGGATGGTTTGCGATGATCCATCCTAGCGCGGCATAGGGCAGTGGCCATTGATTGAGTGTCGCAGCGCTTGGCGGGACATCTGCATATAGCGCGCGTGTGATGGCTAAAATACTCCGCCCTGCATGTCCTTGCTGCCAAAGGAAGTGCCCGTATTTGAGCGCGGTGAGATAAAAGCGTTCACGGTCAGCGCCCTTGAGAGCGGTTAAGCAGCGGTACGACATCTTTGCCTCGGGCGTCGGTAGATGCGGGCAAGGTTGGAGAGCACTCATTGGATTAACCACTTACTTCGACTCTTTGGGATCCAGCGCATCCCGGACGCCGTCGCCGATAAAGTTGAGCGCAAAAATAGTGAGCGAGAAAAAGAGGGCAGGGAAGGTCAGCATCCATGGGTAGATGTCGAGTTTCTGGGCCCCGTCGTTAATTAAAATCCCCCAAGAGCTCGCGGGTGGTTGTACGCCGAGTCCGAGAAAGCTGAGTATCGATTCAAGTAATATGACGGCTGGGATGGTGAGCGTCGTATAAACGATCACTGGCCCGATTAGATTTGGCAGGATGTGTTTAAAGAGAATGCGGCTGTGGCTTGAGCCGATCACGAGTGCGGCATCTACATAAGTCTGTTTTCGTAAAGCTCGTGTTTGGCCGCGAACGATGCGCGCCATCGTCAACCATTCGACTGCTCCGATGGCCATGAAGATTAGAAAGATACTTTTCTTGTCGAAAGTCACCGTAAGGATGATGACGATCATTGTGAATGGTAGCGCGTAAACCGCATCCACAAAGCGCATCATTGCTGCTTCTGTTTTACCGCCGATGTAGCCTGCCAGTGCGCCATAGCTAACTCCGATGATTAAAGCGATCAGAGTCGCAGCAAAGCCGACGCCGATTGAAATGCGGCCGCCAGTCAGAATGCGCAGAAATAAGTCGCGGCCAAGATCGTCGGTTCCGAACCAATGTTCGGTCGACGGGCTTTGTGCACCGTAAGCGAGGTCTTGTTGATCGAAGCTATAGCTGCTTAGCGAGGGGCCAATTAGGCAGAGTAAGGTAATGCAGATGAAAATTGTGCCGCCGATTTGTGCCATGCGGTTGCGTTTGAGTCGATCCCATGCGTCCCTGCCAAGTGATTTGGATGCGACCGAGTTGGCAGCTTTTTCTCGTTGTTGCTTAATCATTACGAGTCCGTGGATTCATCCACATCTGGACGATGTCGACGAGTAGGTTGAAAAGTATAATTAGTGTGGCGTAAAAGAGCACGGTGCCCATGACCATGGTGTAGTCTCTGTTCAGCGCCGCGTTGACGAAAAATGGTCCCATACCAGGGATGAAGAAGATCGTTTCGACCACAAACGAGCCG